>JAYVOO010000206.1:0-7551 GCA_043757905.1 Oligoflexia bacterium | reverse complement strand
ATCGCACCCTTGAGAACGCAGACCAGAACGACGTCTTTGCCTTCGTAATCGGCGTTGATTCGATTCGCGAGCGATTGGACGGCGGCATCGATCTCATGGCGGTTTAGGTATTTGGTGAAATTTTTATCGTCGATCATCATAAGTGGCTGTCATCTTTTCGCAAAAGGAGTCGGAAATCCAGCACGAACTCAGATCGTTGTCGGGCCTGAGCCGCCAGTGCCGCCTGAGCCTGAAGTATCTTCAGCTCGCGGGGGTAGCGGTGCCGCGGCAGTGACGACTGGAGCGGAAGGCTTGTTCTCATCGATTCGGCGGAACTTTGCTTCTTCGACGCCCGAGAGTGCATCCTTGAAGTTCCGGATCGCTTTGCCTAAAGTGTTTCCGAGCTCTGGCAAGCGCTTCGGACCGAAAAAGATGAGGACAATTCCCAAGATGAGAAGATGTTCGCCCGAAATTCCAAACATGCTTTCGGATATAACGGGCGACGTGCGGGGTGTCAATTGAAAGAGCTGGCTGCGGTTTTCCTGAGGCTGGGTATTCTGGGGTTCGGCGGGCCGATCGCTGTCATGGGCATGCTGGAGGAAGAGGCTTGTCGGAAGCGGAACTGGGTCACCACCGAGAAATTTCACGAGATTTATGCGGTCTGTAAGCTCTTGCCCGGCCCGATGGCGACCCAGATGGCGATCTACCTGGGACGCGCCCGGGCTGGGATCCTGGGTGGGATTTTAGCCGGCTGTCTATTCGTTCTGCCTTCCTTCGTCCTGGTCATTGCTTTCAGCGCGATTTACGTCGAGCTCGGGGACCGCGTCGGGAGTTCCGGAATCCTGAAGGGAATGCAGGCCGGCGCGCTCGCGGTCATTCTGCTCTCGGTCGTCCAGCTCGCGCGGCCTTATCTTAAAGTGCGTTCAACGGTTTTTCGCTCAGTCGGCATTGCACTCGTCGCGGCGGTCATTTGTTGGATCCATCCGCGCTTTGAGCCGCTGATCATTCTGGCATTCGGCTTGATTGGCGTCCTGGGAAGCCGAACGGGCGCGGAACGCCTCCGGCCTCGCGCTTTTGCGCTCCCGCTCGTGCTTTTCTGGGTCTTCTTCAAGGCGGGGGCATTCGTGTTCGGTTCGGGGCTCGCGATCGTGCCAATGCTTGAAGGCGACGTCGTCGAGCGCTACCAGTGGTTGACTCATTCCCAGTTCATGGACGGGCTTGCGATCGGTCAGGTCACTCCGGGCCCGGTCGTCATCACTTCCACCTTCATCGGCTATCTGACCGCGGGTGTCTGGGGGGCGTGCATCGCGACCTTCGCGATCTTTCTTCCTTGCTTCATCAATGTCCTCATCCTGCTGCCTTTCACGTGGGAGAAGTGGAGCAAGTCGCCTCGGTCCCGTAAGTTTCCGGAATTCGCGATCCCGGCGGTTATCGGCTGCATTCTGGCGGTTACGCTGAAACTCGCAGTCCTTACGCTCATTAGTTGGCCTCTCCTCGTGGCCTTCGGTCTCGCGCTGGCTCTTGCACTGAAATTCAAGCCACCCCTCTGGTCCCTGATTCCGGTTGCGGGAGCAAGTTGCTGGGTCCTGGAGAGGTGGCCTTAAGAGAGTAGCCCTAACACTTATGGATGAGGGGAGACTACGATGCTTGGCATCGGGATCGGGCTAAATATCGGAGACGGAGAGGGCTGCGGAGCCGGCGAAGTAGAAGGGTGCGGGCTCGGTAAAGGTGAAGGTGAAGGCGATGGGCTCGGTGACGGAGGACCGTCCGGCTCAGTGCCCGTAAAATTTGGATCGTCCCGACCGCCGGGCGGAAGCAGGTGCTCGGTGATCCACTTGATGTCGACGAACGGATTATTATTCACCGGATCGGGCGGCAGGATCGAGTAAGGCACCCACATATAGTCTGGCCAGCCTTCGTTTTCGAGGTCTCCCATCGTCCAAGCTCCGCCCACCCAGAAGCGCGAGTCGCGGGGGTCACGGGTCATAACGATATTGCCGCTCGAAACGACTTTTTTTCCGGCGGCATCGAATTGGACAGGGCCGTCTAGCCAGAGCTCCGCTTTGAGTTCTCGCGAGACGTAGACGCCATCTAAGCTATCCTCGTAGGTGAATTCTGGAGAAGGTTCCTCTGAGATCCAGTTGTCGTTGACGTACCAGATCGTCATCGTCACCTGGATGCGGTGGATGTTCGGAGCATCCGCCAAAGGGGGCAGGACGTCGGCTGGAGTGGGGTATTGGATCTTGTAACCGGCCAGCGGTTGGTTCCATTTTTGATAACCGGTATAGCGGTCGAAGAGTACCGGCTTGTTCTGCGTGCCAACAAAATGAGTGAGCACGAGGAAGACCTGGTTCGGCACCGTGTCCCGGTACGCTCCCGTCTGGTAGTCCCCGGCGTTCATCACAGGTTCGCCGAAATAATCGGCGCTCGCCTGCATGCCGGCTTCCGTCATCAGGGCCTTGATGTCGAGCACGGTGAAGTCGACGCCGTTGACTTTGGCGTTGGAGTGAGGCTCGGGATAGAGCGCCGAGGCCGCGCACCAGCCGTTGCAATGGCCCCACCAGCCTTCGACATGCGGCACGTGGGCGCCATGATTTTCAGCTTCCCACTTCTGGGCTTGGGTGGTCTTCCCGTGAGCAGCGTCGTACCGGGCGGCCGGGCTTTTCTTGCTCGTGTACTTAGAGGAAGCAATCCCGTTGTCCGTGTAGGGCCACCAGTGTCCAGCCCAGGGCATTGGCGTCAGTTTCGCCTGCTGATGCGTGTTGAGTAGGCTCGCGAAGTTATTGTTCACCTTTGCCGACTGAGTCTTACCCAATCCCTTGTCTTCCAGGGGAGTCGCGAAGTCTTCCTCGGCGGGAGCGCAGGAGGAAAGGACGAGGGCAACCGCGAGGGCGAGATAACCCAGGTGTTTGTTCTGGTGGATCATAGAGTCTCCTGAAGAAGAAACGCGACACCGTTCTGGGTGCGGATGAAAGATGGCCAGAGCGCGCCCTTGGCCCAAGCAAGTGAGATGCCCCGGCCGAAAGGATCCTCGGCCTCATAGGCGCGGCCGCCGGTTTGCTCGAGGCTTAGCCCGTGTTGGTGGGCGAATTCGATCACCGCCTGCGGAAGCTCGCCGATCGCTGCAGTTTCGACCGGGTCCGCCTGCTGCAAATCTGGCAGCGTCAGCGGCAGAAGCTCGAGAACGCTCGTCCGGCTTGGCGCCGGAGGACCCGAGAAAGTTTCGCTGATTGTGCGGTATTCAGCGTCGAGCACGAGCTCGACCGTTCTCCCCGCTGCACCATTCTGCGGTTTCAGGCCCAGGCGCTCGATCGGCGTGATCAGGATTCTCGTTTTTCCAGGTTCCGAGCTTAAAACCTTGTAACTCAGCACGACGCCAGCGCCGGTGCGGGTCTCCCGGGTTCCGGCCGCGCTGTTTTTGGCCATGATTGGAGTCATCAGAGGAAAGGCCACGACCTCCCAGGTGTCACCCGTTTTGTAAATCCGGCCGGAAAGCTGATCGGAGAGCGGCGCCAAGACCAGCGCGCTCAGGGTGCGCGTCCTGGTATGCTGCCTGGCGACCTTGGCATTGGCGATCTTCAGAGCCGCAAGATATTGATTGTCCGGCATCGCGGCGTGGGCCGATACGGCAGATGCGCCAGATACAAACGACAAGAGTAGCAGCAGGGCAGATACTTGGTTTTGTCCGGTCATAGTTCCTCCGACTTGGGGAACTCAGCAAACCGCATGCCGGTGAAACTCAACACGCTTGACGGGGGCGTTCTGCGCCGTTACGCATGAGGGAGACATGGAAAAAATGGAAACTCCCGCGACTCCTCCTCCTTTTGCCGGCTTCTGGATACGCTTGGCCGCAACCTGCCTCGATTGGATCGCACTTCAGTGCGCGACATGGCTCATCGAGCTGCTCGTGATTGGCGCACTTTTCTGGGTGCGTTTCCTTCTCAAGCGCTCCGATCCTGCCATGGGTTTCTGGGAAGAATTCGACTCGATGGAGGCACAGTTCATCGAAGCGATCATCTATATCGCCCTCTCGTTTCCCTATTTCGCATGGGCGAACGCGCGCTATGGAACAACGCTCGGCAAGTGGCCGCTTCGGCTTTACGTGGTTCAAGCGAACGGCCTGAAGAGGATCACGCTCAGGCAATCCATTACACGTTGGGCTTCCTATCTGCTCTCTTACCTGCCCGTCGGAGCGGGCTTTCTGATGGTAGCCTTTCATCCTGAAAGACGCGGTCTGCACGATTTGATTGCCGGAACGGTCGTAATCAGGCGGCCTAAGTCGGTTGCCGTCGCCGTGGACTGATTTACTCGGAATTAACCGAGGGCTGCTCGCGCGAGTTCCAGGGCTTTAGCCTCGTTGATAATTTCCGCGGACGAGAACTCATTGCCCGTGCCGCCCTGCTGCTCGATCGAAGCTCTGACGATCGCAGTGATCTGCTTGGTGTCTAGCTCGGGATTCACGGCCATGATCTTCTTGACGACTGAGCCGACGGACGGGGCGCTGTGGATTAAACTTGCCATAGATAACGCCTTCTAGCACAAGACGTCATGCCCGACCAGACCTGCGTTTCCTGCCGCCGCCCGAAGGCCTCTCTTCACTGCGAAAGCTGCCAGGAACCCCTCTGTAAAGACTGCAAGATGTTCCTGAGAGAGGGGACTTTCTCTTTCTTAGCCAAGCTCCCAGAGGAGCTCTCGCACACGAATTACTGCACCGCCTGCTACACGACCCAGATCGAGCCTGCGCTCCAGTCCTACGAGGAGACCATGGAGCTGGCGCGGAAGGCTTATTTCTTCTTCAAGACCCAGAAGCGCACGATTCCGGTCCTCCGCCGGGCCCGCTTTCCGATCCAGATCGTCGACTGCGCCGACCGCGATGAAACGATCCTGCGGCTCGCGTTTCACGCCGTCTCAGACGGGTATAACGCCATCATCGAGGCTGACGTCCTGTCCGAGAAAGTGCGCATGGGTGTCTACCAGACGACCCGTTGGAAGGGCACCGGGGTTGCGGCCGAAGCGGACAAGGTGAAGCTTGACCGCAGCGAGCATTACGACGAATAAAGGGTCATGTCCTTTTCCGAGACGTTACGGCTAAACGGGTTTCCGAGGGGCCTCGAGCGCCGCTCGATCGAGACCCTGCAAGTCAACGTCGGCAAGCTCTGTAACCAAGCCTGCCACCATTGCCATGTCGAAGCCGGACCCAAGCGTAAAGAGATCATGGAGAGCCGCACGGTCGAACGGATCTTGGAACTGGTCCGGGGCGCGGCGCGTTCGGGCCGCCCCATCCGTACGGTCGACCTGACCGGCGGCGCGCCCGAGTTGAATCCTCATTTCCGCACCTTGGTTACCGGGCTGCGTGCGCTGGGCTGCGAGGTAATCGATCGCTGCAACCTGACCGTGCTTTTCGAGAAGGGGCAGGAGACGACTGCCGAGTTTCTCCGCGATCAAAGAGTCCAGGTCGTTGCCTCCCTTCCTTGTTACTCGATGGAGAACGTCGACCACCAGCGGGGCAACGGCGTCTTCGCCAAGAGCATCCGCGCTTTGAAACTCCTGAACGGCCTCGGTTACGGGAAGGTGGGAAGCGGGCTCCTGCTCGATCTCGTCTACAATCCGCTCGTGCCCGATCTGCCGCCGGCGCAGACCGAGCTCGAAGCGGAATATAAAGTCGAGCTGCGCGCTCATTTCGGAATCGAGTTTAATCGCCTTTTCACGATCACGAACATGCCGATCAAGCGCTTTCTCCATGAGCTCGAGCGCACGGGCAAGCTTGTTGAGTATATGCAGCTCCTCCTGGAGAGCTTCAATCCCGCGGCAGCGCGCGACGTGATGTGTCTCAGCCTCGTCTCCGTCGGTTGGGACGGGCAACTTTATGACTGCGACTTCAACCAGATGCTCGAGATTCCGCTGTCTGGTCGCATGCGCACGGTCTTCGAAATCGAATCCCTGGACGAGCTCAGCCATTCCGCGATCGCCCTCGGAGAACATTGTTACGGGTGCACTGCCGGAAGCGGTAGCTCCTGTGGAGGATCACTCACATGACCACCCATCTAAGCACCTTGGCCGCGGTGAAAGGGGCTTGCATCTAATGCTTGGGATTATCGGGGGTACCGGCCTTTACCGGATGGACGGAGTAGAAGTTCTGGAAAGCCGCGAAGTCTCAACTCCTTTTGGAAGCCCTTCCGCGCCGGTCACATTGGGCAAAGTCGGAGAAGCTCCCGTAGCTTTTCTCCCTCGTCACGGGACGGGGCACGGCTTGCTTCCGAGCGACATCAACTACCGCGCAAACATCTACGCGCTGAAATCCGTCGGTGTGAGAAGAGTGATCAGCGTTTCCGCGTGTGGGAGCCTTCGCCAGGAAATCGCGCCAGGGGACCTCGTCGCGCCGACTCAGTACTTCGACTGGACTCGCGGACGGCGCGCTTCGACCTACTTCGGCGACGGCCTCGTCGCGCATGCGTCTACCGCAGAGCCAGTGTGCGCGGCGCTTGTCGGACGAATCGCCCGCGCGGCGGACAAAACGAATTCCAAGCTCCACACGGGTAAGACTTATGCCTGCGTGGAGGGCCCTCGTCTCGGCACGCGCGCCGAGAGTTTCTTTTTGCGCGGTGCCGGCTGCGACATTGTCGGCATGACGAACGTGCCGGAGGCGTTTCTCGCGCGCGAGGCCCAGCTTTGTTACAGCACGCTCGCCATCGCGACGGATTACGACTGCTGGCTCGATGATCCCGCCCAGCACGCGAGTGCCGACCAGGTCGTGGCGCTCTATATGAAGAACATCGCCCGCGTGCAGGAGATCCTCCAACACGTGGTCCAGGCCGATGCGGCGGAAGTACGGGCGGGAAGCCGGGAGGGCTGCCTTTGCAGCCAGAGCCTCCGGGGGGCCCTGATGTGCGCACGCGAGCAGCTCAAGTCCCCTCAGTTGGAGCTGTTGGAGTTTCTCGAAAAGACATAACGCATCGCGTTTTACCGGCCTGTCTTGGTTTCAAGTTTCGCCCGAAATCTGACGAAAGTCTTAGTGAATGGCGGCATCTGACGAAACCAAGCTCCAGCGCGCTTCCCAACTCGCAAAGTATGGGGATCTGTTCTTTCGCACGCCGGATTCGGCGCTTCTCATCAATCCCCAGACCTACCAGATCGTGGATGCGAATGACGCCTTCGAGCGCCTAACCGGAAAAGCGCTTTCCGAGGTGACTGAGAGGTCCATCTTGAGTTGGATCCCTGCGGCCGAGCATGACTTTTTCGAGAAACGGCTTCGCATCGCGCGGCGCAGGTATTTCGCGCAGACCTGGGATTGTCGTTGGCAGGCGCCGAACCAGGAATGGCTACATTTCACCGCCGTGGCCTGCATGCTCAAGCTTTCGGACGGGACAGAAGTGATGCAACTTCTGCTTCGGGACTCCACCGCTGAGAAAAAAGCGAAAGAGGAAGTCTTGCGCTACGTCTCCGAGCTGCAGGTGGCGAACGAGCGTCTACGCATCCTTTCCACGACCGACGAGCTGACGCAGCTCGAGAATGTCCGCACTTTCCGTCAGCGCATCGCTGTGGAGCACGCCCGCTCGGAGCGCTACCATTCCA
>JAYVOO010000205.1:0-7559 GCA_043757905.1 Oligoflexia bacterium | reverse complement strand
AATAGCCGCCGAACGTCGGCGTCTTCCCGTCGCGCTCCTTGCTGTTGTATGTGCCGGTCATGCCTTTCTCGCAGTACTGCTCGAGCCCTTCGTGGCAGGAAGGGCAGTCGCGGCAGGAATCGACGAAACACCCGACGCCGACAGTGTCGCCGACTTTGTAGCGGGTGACAGCGCTTCCCACCCGCGCGACGAGCCCTGCGATCTCGTGGCCCGGCACCATCGGGAATTCTGAGCCGCCCCATTCGTCCCGCGCCTGATGGATGTCAGAGTGGCAGACGCCGCAGAATTTGATGTCGATCAGCACATCGTGGGCGCCGGGCTCTCTGCGGGTGATCTCGAAAGGGGCGAGGGGCGTCTTGGCGGATTGGGCGGCGTAGGCCTTGGTGCGGATCATTGAGGATCTCCTTGAGGAGATCTAATACCACGAAATTCTTAGGTAATATATTTTCTAAATTTGGCCCTCAAGTTTTTCCATGCTCGCGCCGATAGGTCAGGATGCACCCATCTGTGTCGAACAGTACCTTGGCAACGATCCTGAGCTTTGTTTGGCTTGCGGGTTGCGGGGGAGCAGCCGGCTTGGAGGGTGAGTTTCATCCTTCCCGCCGCGCGTTGCTCAGCCAAGATCAAGCGCTCGAGGACCAGGTCGAAGGCGTAGGCGCAGACTCACAGGAAGTGCCCGCAGCCGAGGAAAAGCTCGGTGCGCTACTTGCGCCCCGGCAGACCTTCGCCTATCTGATCAACTCTTCCGCCATGAAGGCGGCCTCGCCGTCGGCGCAAGTTGTTTTCGTCGATCTCTTCGACTCGTCCGCCTCTTCGATCGCTTCCCGGAAAGCGGCGGGCAAGAAAGTGATCTGTTATTTTTCGGCAGGCTCGTCCGAGAACTGGCGTCCCGACTCCAGGAATATTCCGGCCGCGGCCAAGGGCAAGGGGCTCGACGGATGGGCGGGCGAGAAATGGCTCGACTACCGCGCGAGCGGAGTGCGGGCCGTCATGCGCGCGCGCATCCGGCTGGCCGCCCAGAAGGGTTGCCAGGGGATCGATCCCGACAATATCGACGGCCATCTCAATTCGTCGGGATTTGCGCTCAAGGCGCGCGACCAGCTGTCTTATATGAGTTTTCTTCGGGTCGAAGCGAAGGCGGCCGGACTTCTCATCGGCATGAAGAATTCATCCGAGACCGCGAACTCGCTCGAACCCTACACCGATTTCGCCGTCGTCGAGGAATGCTTTAAGTACAACGAATGTGGCAATTATGGCGCGTTCGCCCGCCATGGCAAGCCGGTCTTCCAAGTAGAATACTCGAGGTCGAGTCAGAGCCTTTGCGACAAGGCCGCACGCATGGGCGGCAGCCTGATTTTCGCGAATCTCCAGCTGACTCAGTTTACGGTCTGCCGCTGATCGGTCAGACCGATCTCCGACGGGTGCTACGAAGACGTGTCGCGGTGCGGATCGTGCGCCTGCTCGAGCCGCTCGGGCGCGGCTTCGGCGGGCGCGCACGCGCTTCGGTCCAACCCCAGGAAGCCCTCGCGCGCGCGCCCGGAGTGCTATAAAGTCTAACTCACCATGCCTTTGCTTGCGCTGCTAACCGGAATATTCCTCTTCGTCACGCTTCTGGCTGCGAACATTCTCCAGGTGTTGAGCCTGTTGATCCGTCCCGTCTCGCTCCGAGCGTTCCGGCGCGCCAACCGCGCGATCGCGCACTGCTGGTGGGGGCTTTGCGTGCTCTGGACGGAGCATCTGCACAGGATCCGGCCTATTTTCACGGGGGACAACGTGGCAGACGGCGAGAACGCGATCGTGATCGCCAATCACCAGCAGATGCCTGATATCATCGCGCTCATGATGCTGGCGTGGCGAAAGCAGCGTTTGGGCGACATGAAGTGGTTCGTCAAGGACGTCATCAAGTACGTGCCAGGAATTGGTTGGGGCATGCTTTTTCTCGATTGTCTCTTTCTCAAACGCGAGTGGGACAAAGACGCGAGCCGTGTCAAGGCGACGTTCGACAAGTTTCTCGAAGCGGGCATCCCGGTGTGGCTCGTCTCGTTTCCCGAAGGCACTCGCATCACGCTGCCCAAGCTCGAGCGCGCGCGGGAGTTCGCGAAAAAAAGCGGCCTCGCGCTTCCGGAGCGCGTGCTGATCCCGCGGGCCCGCGGGTTCTCGTCCTCCGTGATCGGGCTCGGGCGTCACGTCCAGGCAGTCTATGACGTCACTATTGCCTATCCGAAGCGCCCGCCCACGCTCTGGCAGTTCCTGAACACCTGGGGCGCGGAAGTGCATTTGCACGTGCGGCGGTATCCGATCGCGGTCCTACCCAAGGATCACGCAGGGCTGGCGCGCTGGATCCAGGCGCGCTTCGTTGAGAAGGACGCGATGCTCGCCCGGTTCAACAGCAAAGGCGTGCTCCAATAAGCGCTTGGCGAAACGCATCTCCTGTTCCAAGATGCCGGAATAAGGGAGACCCACTATGAAAGTCGAAAAAGTACTCTATCGCGCGCAGGCTAAGGCAACCGGGGGCCGGGACGGCAAGGCTTCCTCATCCGACGGCGCGTTGAACATCTCGCTCGCGACCCCGAAGGAACTGGGAGGCGCGGGCGGCGCTGGGACGAATCCCGAGCAACTCTTCGCCGCGGGCTATTCCGCCTGTTTTCTGGGCGCCTTGAAGTTCGTCGCCATGCAGGCCAAGACGCCGCTTCCGGCGGAAACTTCGGTCACTGGCCAGGTGGGCATCGGCCCGATCCCTACGGGATTCGGCATCGAAGTGGAACTGGATATCGCAATTCCTGGGATGGATCGCACCCA
The DNA here is from genome assembly GCA_043757905.1 of Oligoflexia bacterium. Taxonomy (GTDB): domain Bacteria; phylum Bdellovibrionota; class UBA1018; order UBA1018; family UBA1018; genus JAYVOO01. The sequence goes on along the minus strand of JAYVOO010000205.1, from coordinate 4,760 downwards.
GGCCCAGGGCATCGTCGACAAAGCGCACATCGTATGCCCTTACTCGAACGCGACCCGGGGCAATATCAACGTCACTTTGAAGTTGGTTTAAGTCCAGGCTGAGCGGGCCGAGGGTCTCCCGACTTTAAAGGCTATGGCGGCCGAAGCTCTGCGTAGGATCCAGCGAGCGCTCAGCAGGCTCAAGCTTGCCGTTGACCGCGAGCCGCCAGTCGAAGACGAAACAGTTGCCGTCGAAATGAGCACCGCCTTGCTCCTCGAAGTAGCGCAGAATCCCGCCGTCGAGCTGGTAAACGTCTTCGTCCTTCATGCCGAGCTTAAGGAGGAGAGCCGAGGCTTTTTCGCAGCGAATCCCTCCCGTGCAGAAAGTTACGACCGGGCGGCCATTCCATGCGCCGGCGGAAATCTTTTCTGCGGCTCGATCCGCGAACTGGCGCGAGTTCTCGAGTGCGAGCGTCTCGGCGCCCTGGAAAGTCCCGACCTCGACTTCATATTGGTTTCGAGTGTCGACGAGCACGCAATCGCGGCCTTCGTCGAGCCACTGCTTCAGTTCAGCAGAAGAAATCCTGCGCGCCGTCCGCTCGCTGGGGCGTAGGGCGGGGTCGCCTACGGGGATGATCTCTTTCTTGATCTTGATGAGCATGCGGTTGAAGGAGTGCCCATCGACGGCGTTTTCCTTGAAAGAGCGGTCGTCGACGCCGAAGGCCGTTTTCGCATAGTCCTTGAAGCGCTCGATCGACTCGGGCCGGCCACTCAGCATGACGTTGAGGCCTTCGGCCGCAAGCAGGATCGTGCCCTTCAGCTCGAGTTCGGCCGCGAGCACGCGCAAACTCTCGCGAAGCACGACGAGATTCCCAAGTGCAGTGAAACGGTAAAAGCCCAAGTTGACCAAGACTTCAGTCATGCTACGACTCTATAGCATGCAGGGCCTTCTCTTACACTCCTATCGGCGTTGCCCGTTTGCGATCCGGGTTCGGATGGTGCTAGAGGAAAAAGGGCTGACTTATAAGGTATTTGAAGAGGATCTTGCGAATCCATCTCCAGAGCTCACGCTTCTGCATCCTGAATGCAAGGTTCCTCTGCTGATTCATGACGGCCAGGCCATCCATGAGTCGGCCGTCATCACGGAGTACCTTGAGGAGGCGTTCCCCGATCCACCGCTTATGCCGAGTGATCCGCGCGAGCGGGCCCGGCACAGGCTCTGGACCTTCTGGGCGAACGAGATCCTGAAGCCTGATCTGGACTCGTTCAAGTACCAGTGGAGGAAGCTTGCAGGAGCCGATCGGACCGCGCTCCATGAGCGTTTGAAGGGGCATCTGGCAAAGCTAGATGAGGCGCTGGCCTCGCGACCGTTTCTGCTGGGTGAACGACTGACGCTCGCGGACATCCATGTTTTCCCGTTCTATCGGCAGCTCCAGAAGTCCCAGCCCGATTTCGCGGCGCTCCTTCCGTCGCTCCATCTCGACGCCTGGCTCGACCGCATCACCTCTCGCCCGAGCTTCGAGCGTGTGATGGCGAAGCCCTCGGCCTCTCAGAACTGAAAGAGCGCCTTCCAGAGGTAGCAAGTGACGAGGAAGGCGAGAGAGAGAAGGGCGGCGACGACTGCGATCAGTGCGAGAACGGAAAGGGCGACCTGTAGCCGCGAGCGCCGCACGGTCTCTTCCGGCAGCTCGAGCCACTGGATGAGCAGGTTCGCGTTGCGTTGATTGGCCTTGAACGCGACGTCGGCGACATCTCCCACGAGTGGCAGGCTGCCCATGGCCCCGTCCACGATCATGTTCGCGAACATCCGGGCGAGCACCGTGTTCGGCGCTCCCTCGCGAATTGCTTCGATGAGGATGTAGGAGGCGAGAATTACCCCGGCCATGTCGCCGAATCCCGGAATCAAACCGATCAGCGCATCCCAGCCAAAACGAATCCCGAGCCCAGGGATCTCGAACCGAGTGTCCAGCCAGCTCGCGAAGTTCTGGACCCGCTGCTGGGTGGTCACTTGAGAGGGTCCTCGGCGAGCAGCCCGCGGATTTCCTCCGCACCATAGAGGCGGCCTTTCCCGACACCCGGGCAGAACTGAATCACTTCGCTGTCCCAGGCCTTGGCGCGCATATTCTCGGGCCAGAAGGGCCACGTGCGGCACTGGGCCGGGCGGCCTTCGTAAACGGAGCAGCGCTTGCCATCCAGGAATCGGCAGGCATGGTCCTGAGCGGGTTTCTTTGCGTCCGCGCTCGCCGGTTTGATGTAAAACCAGCCGTCCTCAGACGCGCAGTAACGCCGGGTAAACTCGCGCGTCGGAATGCGCAGGGCCTCGGCCATGCGTTTTCGATCCGCCAAAGTCAGGTAAACATAACCATGCGTGCCACGCGAAAGGCAGCACTTGCCCGAGCCTTGGCAATCGAAGCGCACGCCGTCTTTCCACCAGGGGCCAGTCACAGGCATGGCCCTGGGTTTATCAGCGAACGCGGCCTTGAGTCGAGCTGCTTCTTTGGACTATGATCGCCTCCATGAACGCCAAGAACATAGCGATCCTGGGTTATTCCGCGGGCCGGACACTGACTTACGCCGCCGAGTTCGCGGTGCTGATCGGGCTCTCGAAGCTCGCGCCCGTGAGGAACAAGCGCGTATGGCTGAAGCCTGAGCCGCTCGAAGTAAAGCGCGTGCGCGGCCTGCTCGCGGAGCTGCTCAAGCAGGACAGCGAGAACATCGTGCGAGGGGTCTATCCGCTCGCGGTCTTGAAGCCCGAGTCGCCTTTCAAGCACTGGGTCCGTTATACCCAGATCGCGCTTGACGGCTTTCGCTTCGAGAAACGCCGCGCTTTGGGCAAGACGTCGCAGTTCGCGCGCGACTCGCGCGGGTTTCTCGAGGGGCTCCCGCGCTACTACCAGCGCAACTTCCATTACCAGACTGACGGATACCTTTCGGATCGTTCGGCCCGATTGTGGGATCACCAGGTCGAACTGACCTTCGCCGGCACCGGTGACGCCATGAGACGTCTGATCATCCCGCCGCTCCGAAAGCATCTGGGCGCGAAGGCGCTCAAAAACGGCGGAAAGGGTTTGCGGTTCCTGGAGCTTGGCTGCGGGACGGGGAGTGCTACCCGGTTCGTTCGGCTCGCGTTCCCGGAAGCGAAGATCGTCGCCGTGGACCTGAGCGCACCTTACCTGAAGTTTGCCGCGCGGAACCTATCGCGTTTGGGCCGCGTGGATTTCCTGCAGGCGGATGCGGCGGCACTTCCGTTCACGCCAGGGCAATTCGACGCGGTCTATTCGGTTTTTCTTTTTCATGAGCTGCCGGAGAATGTCCGGCAGTCGATCGTGCGTGAGTCCCGGCGCGTGCTCAAGCGCGGTGGTTTCTTGGGCGCCGTCGATAGCGTCCAGCTGGGCGACATCCCGGACACGGACCGGATGCTGGAAAACTTCCCGAAGAATTATCATGAACCATTTTATCGTAATTACGTGCAAAAACCGCTCGAGAAGCTCTTCAAAAAAGAGCGGCTGAAGAATATAGGCAAGGGGACCGGATTTCTCTCCAAAGTGGTTTGGGGAAAAACCTGATCCCCCGCCGGGATCGATCAGTCGGCCAGGTAAGCGTCCTTCCCATTCTTGGATTCGGAAGCGGCCACGTGGTCGAGCAGGATCTGGATGTTGCGGCTGATGCGCGCGACGTAGTCAGCGGGTGCGACTTCGGAGTAAAGGCCGAGGTCGACGATGAACGTCTGGGCGTTGGTGTAACCCAGGAAACCCTTCGAAGGATCCTTGAGGAACGCGTTCAACTCCTTGAGCTTGGCGATCACGCCGCGGTCATAGCGGGAAAACCATGCGGCGTTGCGCTCGGTCCAGCTTGAGGTCTTGGTGACGTCAGCGCCGCCGTTGTCGGTGGCGTAGAAGTGGGCGTGGCCGTCCTTATCCTTGCTAATGACGACGTTGCCGCCCGAGTAGCGATCCCACTGCTGGAAGATCGTGTCGAGGACCATGAGCACTGAGTACTCCCGGGCGAGCTGGAGTGCGTCGCCGACGTAGCCAGTCTTCAGGGTGATCTCAGTGCCGGCCTTGGGTTGGGGCTTCGAACCTTGGAGTGAAGCGATCACGGGGTGGCTGGACTTCGGGCCGCCAGTCGGGCCGACGCTGCCGTCAGCGATACCGTCGAAAGCCATGTTGGTGTCGTCCTTTTTTGCCTTAACGCAGCCGAGAAGCGGCTTGCCGGACGAGATGACGCCCAGGATGCGAGTGCGGTTCTCGAGTTTCTGCGTGCCCTTCATTGATGTCGCGTTGATCAAGGACTTCAGTGCTTGGCTGACGACCGGGCCGCCTTCGTAACGAGCCGCTGGGCGGAAAATGTCGTCATGGCCAAGGATCGCGGCCAGATTGAAGTAGCCGATTTCCGCATTCGGGTTTGCAGCACCGTTGCGCGGAACGAAAGAGCCTAGGGACTTATAGCCTTTCGGGTTCGAAGCGTCGATCTTTTGAATCTTCAGATTGATGGACGTGGAGCCCGAGAGTTCTTTGAACTGGTAAGCGCTGTCATCGAGGTTCATACCTTTCCACTTCTTCATCCAGCTCTTGGTTTCGTCCGAGAGAGTGCCGCCCGTGGCCTCAATTGCTTCAAGCACTGGAAAGCTCTCAATCACGTAGCCGGAAGCGTGCGCGGAGGTCAGGCGCAACAGCGTTGAGGCTGAAACCAGGGCGAGAGCGGGGAGGGAGAGTCTCTTGTTCAGGGAGTTCTGGGACATGGGTGTTCCTTTTGCTGCCTCCAAGAAGAGGCGATGAGAG
>JAYVOO010000204.1:0-2071 GCA_043757905.1 Oligoflexia bacterium | reverse complement strand
TTCGCTGTTTGGCTCGGCGTTCAGTAAAGCGCGCAGCCCGCGAGCAGCTCCCGAAGCGACCGCAGCTTCTGCGTCTGCTCCCCATGCGAGCGCAAAATATCGTTGCCTGCGCTCTCGGCCACTTCTGGGCGCTTCGGCAGGCGCAGGTAATCGACGAGCTCGCCCCAGGTCGGATGCTCGATTCCCTGCAGCTGCTCCCAGAGCAGATCGATGATGAGCGCGCGGTCAGAGTTCACCTGGAGATGAAAGCCCGATTCGCTCGTCAACGTGATGCCGTGGTTCGGCGCCTTGAGGCGATCGATGCGGTTGATCGGCAGGTGGTGCGGAAGGTGGCCCGATAGATTGATGCGGGGATGGAAAGGGACTGCGACGAGCTCCGTGGGCGGCAGAACGGCCAGGATTTCCTTCCATTTGAGCTTGCCGTCGGGCGCGACCATCGAGAAGAGGCGGCGCTGCGTGCGTTCCATCTGCTCGATCGCGCGCGCGGCGCGGACGAAAACAGTCGCATGCACTTCAAGCGCGAGCGGATCGGAATCCGCGGGCAGGCGCTTCAGTTCCTGGCGAACGAGGTCCGGGCGGAAGCCCACTTCGGAGGCGACCCGTTCCCACTCGCCCGGAAGGGGAAGCGCGAACTCGCTCGCGCCGGACTGCCCGGCGGCCTGCACGCCCAGCATGCGGAGCAGGGGTTTCGGCACGGGGATCCAGCGCATGACCTGTTCGGAGAGAATCCAGCGCTCACCCTTGCGTTCGGCGAACTGCTCTAGCCAGGCGTGCACCGTCTCGGAAGAGAAGTAAGCGCGAAGCGGCGCGGTCCAGCTTTCGTCGGGCACGAGGATCAGGAAGCCCGCGCCTTCGGCCAGCTCGCCTTCGCTCGGAAGCGGATACACACCGAGGGAGCGGCGCTCGCCGTCATGGGCCGCGCCGACCCAGAAGCCTTTCAGCGAAGGATCGAGCTTCCACTGCGTGCCTTGCGGGGTGGGGCGGACCGTGGAGAAGCTTGCCAAGCAGAGCGAAGAGGTCTTGAGCTTTTCGAGCGAGCGAAGCGTGTTTTGCGAGCAGGGATCAGGCCACCGCTCGGCCCATTCGCGCTGCTCCGTCGGGCTTGGCTGAAGGGTGATGTCCCATTGGCCGCGTGTCTGGACTTCGCCGCGGATCACCGACGAGAACGCATCCTGAAGGAAGATCGCGACCTCGACATGGCTGCGGATCTGGCCGCTGAACGTTGCTCGAAGCGGCCGGTTCGTGATGCGCGTTTCCACGGATGGATCCCGCTTGAGCAAGTAGAGGTATTTGGGAAAGAGCGGCCGCGTGCCGGGCAGGTGATGTTCCATTCCCGAGAAATCCCATTCGCAGACGAGCTTTGCGCGGTTGAGCATGAATCCCAAGAGCTCCTGTCCGTCCTGCGCGGTCAGCGGCTCTTCGCGCGCCCACCAGAGGAGCCCGCCCGGGCGGAGCTTGCTCAAGGTGACGGCGGCTTGGAGATCGCCGAGAGTCGTTCGCGCGGAGCGAAGTTTCTTGAAATAGGGGAGTGAGTCCGCATGCTCGCGGAAAGCCTGCGCCTCGTAGCTCCGGCCCGCGGTTCGCACGGCCTGCTCCTCGAGCACGAATCCTACTTCGCAGGCTTCCATCTCGGTGATGCGCGTGAGCAGGTCGCGCTTTGGAGAGCAAAGCGCCAGGTGGAGCTGTTCGCGCGTATGGACTTCAAGTCCCGTTCCTACGGCCCAGAGAGGCGGCTCGGCGGGACCCCACCAGAGTTGTGCGAGCTCGGCGGTCATCAGCAGAAACGGCGTGCTTTCCAATCCGACCCAGCTGAGGTTGACGGGGCCTTCGAGGATCATTGAGCCGTCGCGGAGAGTAGGAGAGAAAACAATTTTACGTCGCTTGAACGGCCCGGTCTCGGGCGCAGGGTCGACCCCGAAAGCGCGTAGGCTCTGCCAGATCGCCCCGAAGAGACGGGAGTCGTAACCACGCTCGGGTGCATGCTCGCAGCGCACCTTGCGGATCGCGCCGAGAACCGATGTCAGGTAGGTCGGGCCTTCGTCGAGCAGTCGCCAGGAACCGAGAGCGTTCC
>JAYVOO010000203.1:0-7576 GCA_043757905.1 Oligoflexia bacterium | reverse complement strand
GCCCAGATGATCAGCCTTACTGCGGATTGAACTGGCAGCTCAAGCGCTGGGGCAGGGCTTTGCCGATCCCGAGTTCAGCCCAGGAACCGCCCGCGAAGCCGCCGCTTTTGAATTGGACGGTATAAGACTTACCGTCAGTCCCCTTCCCGCTGCAGGTGGAGCTCGTGTGGATCGCGTCGGGGTGGTTCGGACCCGGCTTTGCGGCCTTGCATTTCACTGTGGCGACCTGCTTTTCGCCGGCGATGTTGTTCTCGAAAATATCTGCCGTGCCGACACGGTCTTCGATGCGAAAGCCCGCATCCCCTTGCGCGTTCGAGCAGGTCTGGACAGGAGCGATTTGGAAAGCGGGCGTAGTGGGCGTCTCGGAAGCTTCGGGGGCGAGCGCTCCGGCCTGAGCCGTGGTCTGGATGATCTGGACCGGTCCGCCGAAACCGGCGGTCGTGACCGTGTAGGTGACGAAAGTCGATTTCGGCGCCGTGGTGTCGAAACAGGTGCTTAGGCGGTTATCCACGATGGTCAAAGTTTGAAGATTTCCGTCGACTGGGCGGGCGTCGCGGGAAGCTGTGGTCGTGCGGGCTCCGCAACTGTCTTTGGTCTCCGAAACGACGGGAAGCTCGACGGCATTGATAATGCTTTTGAGGAATTTCGGGCAGGGAATGCCGGGCTTGCAGACCGGTGCGCCGTGCACGGTGAAGGAAGCGGTCTTCTCGGTGCGATTCACGGAAATGCGGCCGCCGACTTTGAGTCCCTTGGCCTGTGCTTTGTAGCTCTTGGCGAGCTTGACCTGGGTCAGGAAGGCGGACTCGACATCGGCCGAAGCGAATGCCTGGGTGATGGATACGGTGGCAACCAGAACAAGATAGAGAGAAGTCTTCATAAGGGCACTCCGGAGGGGCAGCCGTCGGGCGTGGAACTGAATTGTTCTTGAACACCCGGCAAAGCTTGATGCGTGCTTATATAACTCATTGCATCAAAATGCAAGCGCGGCCATATTCAGCTGATTTCGGGAACTTAGTCCCCGAGATCGGGCTGCAGAAGCTCGAGAAGCTCTTTGCGGGAAAACGTCTTCAGTCCGACGGAGGACTCCTCGATGATCGCGCCCGAAAGCGCGACCTTGTTCTGGATGATCGAGGCGATTCGGTCTTCGACCGTACCCGGGATCTGAAGCTTGAAAACCTGCACGCCGCGGGTCTGCCCGAAACGGTGCAGACGGTCCGTGGCCTGGTTTTCTTTTGCGGGATTCCACCAGCGGTCGAAATGGATGCAGACGCTGGCCGAAGTAAGATCGATGCCTAAGCCGCCCGCGAGCAGCGAGCAGACGAAGACTTTGCACTCCGGATCGTTCGCGAACTTCTCGAGCCGGGCGCCGCGATCAATCGTGTCGCCGCGCAGGTCGGTGAAGCCCACGCCCTTGGTGGTCAGGTAGTGGCCGATCATGTCCATCATGCCCAGGTACTGCGTGAAGACGACGATCTTAAGCTCGGAGCCGAGTGCTTCTTCCAGGAGCTCGTCGAACGATTCCCACTTGCCGCTCTCGGCGGGGTCGACCGCGTCGATGTTCTTCTTGCCCGCGGTGATGTCGGCCAGCTTCGGATGATCGCATACTTGCTTGAGCCGCGTGAGGAGAGATAAGATGTTCGCGTAGTCGACCTTGCCCTTGCCTGCGAGATCCTCTCTCGCGCGTGCAGCAGCCGCGCTGTTCAGGCACAGGCGATACGCCTTCTTCTGCTCGAGCGTCATCTCGCACTCGACGACTTCCTCGGTTTTCTCCGGAAGCTCTTTAAGCACTTGCGCCTTCGTGCGCCGAAGGAGGAATGGGGACGTGAGGCGCTTAAGCGCGCCTGCTTGCGCGGTCGACGGAAGCTCGCGGCCCCAGCCATAAAGGCGCTTGAAGCGCGCGAGCGACCCGAAGTAGCCGGGCAGCAGGAACTCCATCAGCGACCAGAGGTCAGAGGATTGGTTCTCGACCGGCGTGCCGGTCATAGCGATATGGAACTTGCCCTTGAGCATGCGCGCGGCGCGCGAGCTGATCGTCGCGGCATTCTTGATCGCCTGCGCTTCGTCGAGGATGACGACGTGCCATTCCTTCTTGAGCAGATCTTGCTCGCGGTGAAGCAGGCCGTAGGTCGTGAGCACGAGATCGACATCCTTGGCGGGGAGCTTGCGGCCGCTGCCGTGATAGACGTGCCACTTGAGGCCGGTGTCGTATTTCTTCAGCTTCTGCGTCCAGGCGGCGATGACGGAAGTCGGCGCGACTACCAAGGAGGGCTGCTTGGGCTTGGGCTTCTGCCCCTTGTAGATCGCCGTCAGGAAAGCGAGCACCTGATGGGTCTTGCCGAGCCCCATCTCGTCCGCCAAGAGCGCGGACAGGCCGCGGTGGTAGAGCGCCCAGATCCATTTCAGACCGTTGGTCTGATAGAGGCGCAGCTTGAAGCCGTAGTCGACCTTCGGGATGGCGGCGATCTTCTTCTTCTCGAAGTTCTTGCGCCATTCATGAAACTCTTCCCAGTCCTCGTCCACTTCCAGGTTCTCGACGCCCATTTCGAGGCTAAGACGGTAAACAGTGAGGGGATGAAGCGGGTTCTCGGTGTCGTCGAAGAGCGCGCCGTGGCCGGTCAGGTGATCGGGAGCGCCGGGCTTCGTCTCCGGCTCGTTCTCGCCTTCAGCCTGCGCGACCCCGCTGCGGTTAGTGAACTGGTCGAGCTGCGAGAGAGAGGTCTCGAACCGGTAAAGCTTGTTGTCCTTCCAGACGTGTTGACTGGAGAGGCGGCCTTCCCGGCCGAGTTGGGCGAGCTCGTCAGAGGTGAAGCGGATGTCGGCGTTCTGGAACTCGTAGCTCAGCTGACGCGACTTGCCCATGTTCTTGCCGATCTTCAAGCTGACGAGCTTGAGCGGCGTGGCCTCGATCTGGATGTTAATCGAGGAGTCGAACACAATGAGCGGACGATACGGGCTCGAGAGCATTGCCGCCAGGGTCTCGAGCGCCATGCGCCCGTGATGGATCATTTTCTGGAAATCGAGGCGATGGATTGCGCCCGACTCGCCTTGGTCGGCAGGGAAGACCGGAGGCGCGATCCGCAGGAGCACGCCTTGCGAAGTCTGCCAGAGACCGGGTTCGGGCTGCCTGGTGAGAAACGTGAGCGTGTTGATCTGGGTCGTCTGCGTGATCGGGTCGTGGTAGCGAATCGCGCTCTCGACGGTCAGCGCGCCCAGGATCTTGCCCTGGAAGATGCCGCGGACGAAGAGTACGGGGTCGCCCGGGATCGGATCGGGCCGGCGAAGCGCGGGATCGCGGAGCTGGGAATACTGCAGAATCGCGTCAGCCTCTTCGAGCGTGACGGGAATCGAGAAGCTTTCGCCGGTCAGCGCCTTGCCTTCGATCGAGCCCATCATGCGGTCACGACGGATCAGGAAGCGCGCGTGCGCGAGCATCGGATGCGAGAGCATGAGCTTGCGGAGGCGGCGGTCATCGGCAGCGCGCTGCGCGTTCTTCAGCACTAGCTCGTCGTCGTCCGGCGCCACTCCGAACGACGTGGCAGACACGTCGGCGCGAAGCAGGCTGCCTCTTTCGACGACCCAGATGGCGAGCGCAGCGACGTGCTTGCAATGGGTTTCGTATTGGCGGTGAGCGGGGCAAGAGCAGCGGGAGTTGGAGATATTACCGCGGGCCATGACGATGGAAGTCTCGTATCCGCCTTTGCTCGAGCCCTGGATGCGAGCCTTCACGTTATCGCCGTCGAGTTTGACGTTCTTCACGCGCTCTTCGCGGAAATAAACCTGGCCCCGCTTCCAGCTGGCGTTCGTGAACTCGCGTTTTATTTGTGTGTAGAAAAGCATTTCGCGGGATGAACTATAGCAGAGAAGGTTTGGAAGTCAGGCAGGGATAGTGACGCGTGATCATAAAACCTCGACGTGCTCAGGAGCACGCTTTCTCTGCTTCGTGAATTCCACTTGGTTGCTCATCTTGAGCAAAGCCCGGGAAAAATCAGCTCGCCGTTTCAAAGCCAGGCGGGCAGATCGTTTAAATCTCGGCCCGCCCTTAAGGCCGGCCTAGTCATCGAAATCCAGTCCATAAAAACTATAAAGGACCCGGTGGAACAAGCCACCGAGTCCTTTATCGCCACGGGCGCCGCTTCTGTGTGTGGGGGGGAAGTGGGGCACCCATGGAAACCGTTGATTTGACTTATAACTAAGAACAATTCCGGCTGCAATGGAATTCCTAAATGTTTTTTCAAATAAGCGAGATGTGAATTTTAGGCAAGTAAGAGCCGCCTAGCAGCGCGTACTTTTTGCCCATAAATAGTTATACAGATCAGTTGGTTAAGCATCGCATGCGATCAACTGAGGATGAAGCTTGCCCGGTCGGCGTGTGCGAAGCAGGACGCGATTTCGGCCGCGCTCATGCCCATCTTCTCGCGGCAGATCGCGATCTCGTCGACGAGCGATGCGCCGAAGAGCGCGGGATCGTCTGTGTTGATGCAGACCGGGATGCCCGCGCGGAGCACGGTCGGGAGCGGATGCTCGGCGAAAGAGGGCACTGCTTGCGTGAGCCAGTTGCTGGTCGGGCACATCTCGAGGCAGATCTGTTTCTCCGCGAGGTAGCGCATCAGCTCGGGATCCTTCACGCAGCTGATGCCGTGGCCAATCCGCTCGGCGCCGAGATCCTGAATCGCTTCCCAGATCATGTCGGGCCCGCTTGCTTCACCTGCGTGGATGGTCAGCCGCGCGCCCCGGTCCTTCGCTTTCTGGAATGAGTGGCGGAAAAGACGCGCCGGGTGATCCGCCTCGTTACCGGCGAGATCGAGCCCGACGAAACGCTCCTGGAACTTGAGAAAAAACTCGACGGTTTTCTCGGCCGATTCGAGCCCGTACTCGCGGCTTGCGATGCAGATTAGGCCCGCCTTCATATCGGGATACCGAGCGATCGCGCGCTTCACACCCGCTTCGAAGCCATCGAGCGAGTCTTCCCACTTAAGCCGGCTCTTCTCGCAAGCGAACTCGGGTGAGTAGCGGAGCTCGACTTTGCGCGTGCCCTCGCGATAACAGTCTTCGACGACTTCGAAGGCAATCTGCTCGAGGACGTCCGGGCGATCGAGCACGCTCTGCACGAGCTGAAACTCCAGTAGCACCGCGTTCAAGTCCGTCATCGGGGACTTGATCAGGATCTTTTCCTTGAAGGCCTCGAGGCTGGTGCTCTCTGCTTCGAGCCCGCGTTCCTGCGCGAGCCTGAGGAAAGTCTCCGGCCGAAGCGAGACGTCGAGGTGACGGTGCAACTCAGTCTGAACGGCCATGCCTGATTAGACCGCGGCTGGAGTCGCGAGAGAGGCGGGCTGCGCACCCAGGATGCTTGCGCCACTGTCGACGTAGAGGGTCTGACCGGTGATATGCTTGCCGCCCGGCCCACAGAGAAAGCCCGCAAGTTGGCCGCAGTCTTCCTGTGTAACGGCTTCATGCAGCGGCACCATGGCTTCGTAGCTCTTCAGCATGTCTTTGAAGTTGGCGATGCCGGCCGCGGCCAGGGTCTTGATCGGGCCCGCGGAGATCGCGTTCACGCGAATCTTGTTCTGGCCGAGGTCGTACGCCAGGTAGCGGACGCTGGCCTCGAGCGCGGCCTTGGCGACGCCCATTACTTTATAGTTCGGGATCACGCGTTCGGCGCCGATGTAGCTGAGCGTGATGATCGAGCCGCCACCACGACCGATCATGAGCTTCTCCGCGCGGGCTGCGGTCGCGATCAGGCTGTAGGCGCTGACATCGAGCGCATGCTTGAAGCCCGCGCGCGTGGTTTCGACGAAGCGGCCCTCGAGGTCCTCGCGATTCGCGAACGCGATCGAGTGGATCAAAATGTCGATGCCGTCCCACTGGCTCCTGACCTTGTCGAAATAGGCGTCGATCTCCTCGTCCTTCGTGACGTCGCATTGCTCGACGATCTTGCAGCCGATCCGTTCGGCCAGGGGCCGCACGCGGCGCTCCAGGGCAGGCCCCATGAAGTTCAGCGCAATCTCGGCTCCGCCTTCGTGCAGCACCTGGGTGATTCCCCACGCGATGCTGCGTTCGTTTGCGACTCCCAGAACTACGGCTTTCTTACCAGCGAAGGGTTTTTCCAGCGACATGCTCCTGGTCTTATCGACCGTGGCGTTTGCCCGCAAGTAGTATTATAAGTTAAGGAAATGGCTCTCATCGTTCAAAAATTCGGTGGCACCTCGGTCGGCACAATCGAGCGCATTCGCCACGTCGCCAGATGGGCGCTCGAAAGTCAGGCGCGCGGCGATCAGATCGTCGTCGTGGTCTCGGCGATGTCGGGCGAGACGAACCGCCTCGTTGAGCTCGCCACCCAGATCAACCCGATCCCTTTTTCGCGCGAGTACGACATGCTGATCGCGAGTGGCGAGCAGGTCTCCGTCGGATTGGTCAGTCTCGCCATCAATGCGGCGGCAGGCAAGGCCAAGGCGCGCCCGCTCCTGGGCTATCAGCTTGGCATCCGCACCGACAGCATCTATTCCAAGGCGCGCATCCAGGCGATCGACACTACGCTACTGCGTCGGGAGCTGGCTGCCGGGATGATCCCCGTGATCGCGGGTTTTCAAGGTGTCGACACGGAAAATAACATCACGACGCTCGGGCGTGGGGGCTCGGACACGAGCGCAGTCGCGATCGCAGCGGCGCTCGAGGCTGACGACTGCGAGATCTATACCGACGTCGATGGCGTCTATACGACTGACCCGCGGTTGTGCCCGCGTGCGCGCAAAATTTCAAAGATCTCTTACGAGGAAATGATGGAGCTGGCGAGTCTGGGCGCGAAGGTGCTTCAAATCCGATCGGTCGAGCTCGCTGCCAAATACAAACTGCCGCTTCATGTGCGCTCAAGCTTTGATCCGGTGGAGGGGACTCGCGTGGTGTCACAGGAAACTTTAGGAAGCGCTATGGAACAGGTCGTGGTGGCGGGTGTCGCCGCAGACGGCGGTCAGGTCAAGTTCACTTTGCAGAACATCGTGGACGGAACGGGGATCGCGGCCAGGATTTTCGGGGCGCTCTCGGAAAGCTCGATCGTCGTCGACGTCATTGTTCAGGATGTGCCTTCGAACGGTTTGCTCACAATTAGCTTCACGGTCGGCAAGAGTGATTACCTGAAAGCCCAGCAGGTGCTGGAGTCGTTGAAGTCGACGGCGTTCTCATCGATGAAGATCGTCGAGGAGCGCGAGCTCGCGAAGGTCAGCGTTGTCGGTGTGGGCATGCAGCATCACCCGGGTGTCGCTTCTACTATGTTTCGCCTGCTTGCGGGAGCGGGCATCAACATCGTGCTCATCACGACTTCCGAGATCAAGATCTCCTGCCTGATTGCCGAGTCGCAGCTGAAGAATGCCGTGCAGTGCCTGCATGACGGGTTCGAGCTCCATAAAGTCGACTGAGTCCTGTCCCCGGGGTGGGGGTGCGCACGATCCATGTGCCGCCCCTGACACGCTGCCGTCACTTAAGCTTCTGCGCTAACATGTAAGAACGCATGCTTGCGCAATTCCGGGTATTTATATTTCAATCCCTCACGGCCACGGGCGCATTTTCGCTGCTCGTTGCGCTT
>JAYVOO010000202.1:0-2076 GCA_043757905.1 Oligoflexia bacterium | reverse complement strand
GTCGGACCGTGCCGGGAGTCGAGCAGCACTACCGCGCGCTCAAGACCGGGATCGGCCTCCAGATAGGCGTTGATGAACTTCGACCAACGCTCGCGCTCTGTCAGCGCCGTACGCGCGTAGCCATAGCCGGGTAGGTCGGCCACGATCTTCTTGATCTCTTTCCAGAGGTAGAAGTGGATCGCGCGGGTTTTGCCAGGTTGGTTGCTGACTTGCGCCAGTTTCGCTGAGAGCAGGGAATTGATGAGCGAGCTCTTCCCGACGTTGGATCTGCCGACCATCGCAAGCCGGGGCTCGCGCCGGCCTTTCAGGAAATCGCCCTTCAAAATGCTTTCTAGCTGAGATGCATCTCCCAGCGTGACGATGAATTCTCCTGCCATGTTTCGCTTTCGTCTCCGTACGGGATCCGGTCCAAAGGAGCGCCGTTTGTTCGACGCCTGGACCGAGACCTTCCGATTCTCACTCTACATCACCGCGAAATCACAGGCAATGTGCAAGAGCACGGGGCTTGCTCATGGGAACGAATCGCAAACAACCCCCAATCACGAGGAGAATGACCATGTGGCAGCTTCAAATCCAAGATCCCAGCGGTGAAACCCGGACGATACCCCTCTCTGGCTCCATGATCGGTTCCGTTACGCTCGGGCGCTCAGAACAATCGAGCATCCTGCTGCGTGACCCGACCGCGGCCAGGGAGGCGGCGGTCATCTGGCCCACCGGCGCAGGTCCCTCGGGCTCCAAGTCCAGTTCGCCTTACTGGCTACGCGTTCCCGAAGGTTCCCCGGATGCGAAGCTCGGAGATCTTGCGGTGCGCGTGGCACATCTGCCTTCAGATCTGCCCTTTCAGCTCGGCGAGTCCCGGTTGAAGCTAATTCCGGCCAGATCGCAGGACTCGCTCCCCCAGAATCCCGCGGGTGTTCGGCCTTGGTTGACAGCGACAGACGAGGGTCGGAGTGTCCTCTGGATGACGAAAAAAGCCGCTTCGACCCCTCTCTCGATCTACCTGGCCGGCGAGACAGGCACCGGCAAGGAAGTGCTCGCCCATCTGATTCATGCCTGGAGCGAAAGGGCGTCCGGCCCATTTGTCCCGCTCCACTGCGGGGCGCTGGCCCAGTCGCTCGCGGAGAGTGAGCTCTTCGGACACACCAAAGGTGCGTTCACAGGCGCGATCCATCAGCGCCCGGGCGCCCTCATGCAGGCTCATAACGGCACGCTCTTTCTAGACGAGATCGGCGATCTCCCGCTCGACATCCAGGTCAAGCTCTTGCGCTTCCTCGAGAACGGCGAGATTCGGCCCGTCGGTGCGGACCGTCCCTCCAAAGCCGACGTAAGGCTAATCTGCGCGACCCACCATCCCCTCACCCAGCTCGTTGAGGATGGAAAGTTCCGGCGCGATCTCTATTACCGAATCGCCTCGGTCACGATCCAGATCCCTCCACTTCGGACCCGGCCCGAGGATGTCGAGTTGCTCGCCACCCGCTTCGGCCAAGACCTTTCGCGGGGCATCTCCGAGAGTGCGATGCTCCGGCTCCAGGCCCATGCCTGGCCGGGTAACGTGCGCGAGCTCCGGCACGCGATCGAGCGCGCGAGCGGGCTGGCCGGCCCATTCTCGCCGATCCTGGCGGAGTCGGCGTTCGATTTCCTCCTCACGCCCGACAACGTCACCCAGAGCCCCGGACTCGAGCTCGGCGTGCCGGTGCTCAAGCTCGAGGAGATGGAGCGCGTGATGCTGCTCAAGGCGCTTCGGCTCGCGCGTGGTAACCGGGCCAACGCGGCTCGGATCCTCGGAGTCGCGAGAAGCACCCTCTTTGAGATGCTCAAGCGCCATAAAGTCTGCGGGCCCCGCAGCCTGATGAAGGACGAGTATGGCAACCGGAACCCGGAAGTGCGCTACGCTTGACCGCTGCCTCGAGATCGGGCTTCACGAATTCGTAAAGTTAGCGGTTCAGGATCTTCTGCTTCTCCCGTTGAAACTCTTCTGCGCTTAGAACACCTTTCTCATGGAGGGAGTGCAGTCGCTCGAGCTCCGTCGCGGCTGAGGCGCTTAGCCGGCTCGACACCGTCTGGCTGGTCTGGGTG
>JAYVOO010000201.1:0-2077 GCA_043757905.1 Oligoflexia bacterium | reverse complement strand
CGGGGTCTGACCGACTTCGATACCCAGATGCCTGCCGTCCTCCCGGCATTCCTGCATCGCTTCCTTCGCGTTCTTGATGAGATTCAAGATGACGTGGGCGAGCTTCGTGCGGTGGATGGTAACGAGAGGAACCTCGGCGATCCTTTTCTCCAGTAGGATGGAGTGACGAAGAAAGCCCGAGTCTTGCATGGAAAGAATGTCGTCCACGACTTCCGAAAGCGACACTTCCTCGACGAGGAAATTGCCTTTGGCATAGTCCTGCTGAGTTGCGACCACGTCCTTGATCATCTTGATTTTTTTGGCAAGATGAGTCGACTCGAGACCGATTTGCTCGTGTTCCTGCCCAAGAATCGCGAAAGCTTCCTTTAAGTATGCGGGCAAAATGGCGCCCTTTTTGTCTTTGGTCAGAAACTCAGCCAGATTGGCTCGGTTGGCGTCGAACAGGGCCATGGCCCGATTCAAATTGGCATAACAAGATTGCCGCATGGTGGTCTGAATGAGCTCGATGGAGACGCCGACGCTATTGATTAAATTTCCTATGTTGTGCAGGGTGCTGGTGGCGATTTCCGCCATGCCGGCTGAATGCGCGTTCTCCAGGGCCTGGCTCTGCGTACGCTTCAACTCTTCGGTTCGCTCGTCCACCTTCTTTTCGAGGAACTGGTTCGTTTCCTTGATGGTGTTCTCCCTTGCCGCAATCTGCTCGAGCATTTGATCGAATTCGTAGGAGAGCGAGGAAATTTCGCTGGGTACATTTTGCTGTCCGCTCGCGGAAACTCGCAGGGAATAATCTCCCGACTGTGAAATACGCTTGGTGACCTCGACTAAATCGGAGAGGGGCCGCGATAGACCCGCTTGCATCTTATGCGCGAGCCAATAGGCGAGCTGCATACCCGCAAGCATGATGAACAGCACGATGACGATGAGAATCCGATACTGCTCCCTGAGAACCCGCATGTCGGATTTCAAAACAAGCATGCCCGCCGGCTCCCCCTCTATGGCCATGAGATGGAAGGAGAAGAGGTAGTCGCCATCGACGTAACTTGCGCTTTCGCCATGCATTTGCGGAAGTTCGTTCACCGGAAAGGAAGGACCATAACCCACGAAAAACTTTTCGGTCACGTCGTAAACTTGGGCGGCAATAATGTCGGGATTGGAACGAAGGGACTGCAAGATTTTTTCGGTGGCCTTAGCGTCCATGAAGGTCACCGCGGGAGCGATATTGGTGGTGAGAATACGAGACGTTGAGACGATGGTCCGAATGAGCGCTTGCTTGAACGAGTAGAGATCGTGAATCATGAAGCAGCTTACCGAAGCCAGCATCACGACGGCGGCAACGATCAGTTGCATCCTAATCAGGCGATCTTTGATGGTTCCGCTAGATCTGAAAGACATAAATTTCACCTCAATCTACCATGCGCGCAAGACGCGTTAGCTGGGAGCTGACCTTCAGCCCCTCCGTCTCGACCGCGTGCCGGCTAATCTGAAATCTCACGCGTCCGTCTTCCAAATAGAACTGGATCATGACCCCGGCCTCGGTGCCCGGGCTCTGGGCGCTAAGCGTAAGCGCGCTCTGACCCTTCGCTTTTTTTAGAATATCCTGGCTCTCCTTCGCGCTTACCAAACCGATGACTACGATGTCACTCGGCTTCAGCCCGGCGGCATTCTCGGCACGAAAGACTTCGATGCGCTTTCCCTTTACCGTTCTGTCGGTGGAAACCGCCTTCAGCAGGTCGAAGAGGGGAGATTCCCCCACCACCGAGATGATAAACTGCTCCCGTTTGGGACCGGCTTGGTCCATGGGCCACTCCACGAACTTGGTGAACTGGTAAATGAAGGCCGCTTTGATTTTGAATTCCTGAGCCTCTCCCTGTACCGATTCGCCCTTGGCGTCCCGAAAAGATAGGAAGCAGAGTCCGAGAACGACTAGGACGGCGACCACTTTTTCAAGTAGGGTCAACGAGAGCGTTTTTTTATTTCCGTCGATCATGGGTTTAGAAGGTCATGCGAACCGTTAGGGAGTACGCCCGACCCGGGCGACTGGGAACGGAGTTGATCACCCCCGACGTGCTTTCCGGAG
>JAYVOO010000200.1:0-2079 GCA_043757905.1 Oligoflexia bacterium | reverse complement strand
GGAGCTTGCCGGGCTGTATCTTGTATTGCCTGGCCACGTAGAACGAATCCTGCGCGGGAGCTTCCGCCCAGACCGTGAAGGCCTTGCGCTCGGCATCGAGTAACCCCGACCAGACGAAGCCCGAGGCGTCGCGCGCGCAGTAGTAGGCGACGACTTCTTCTGGGGCCTTGAAGTTGTTGCGCACGCGCAGTCGCTCGTGCTCGAGGACAGAGCCCTGGAGAGATGAGGAGCCGAGGGCTCCGAGCATCAGGAAAGCGGTGAGGGTGAGGAGGCGAAGTTTCAGGTTTTTCACTGTGCGCCTCCCTTCTCGAGAGTGGAGGCGGACCTGCGGTCGGCGCCGGGATTCTTGTAAGTGCAAACCGCGTTGTCGACCGGCTTGATCCGGAGGCCCATCAAGCCAGGACGGAGGATCTTGGACTGCGGATTGATCGTGAGCGGGAACTCGCGTTCGCGGATCGTGCCGGCGCTCTGCGCGGCTTCGATGACTTCGACCGTCTGTTTGCGTGGGTTATAGGATTTGACGAGGAAGACGTGGCCGACCGGATCCCAGGGGAGGCGGTAAACAAGAAGGTCGCCCGTCGTGACTGTCTGTTTTTCGTAGATGTCGATTGCAGTAAACGCGCTGGCCGCGAGCTTCAGCTGTTCTGCGTGAGCAGGTGGGTATGCGGGGGGCCGTGGCAACGCGCCTTGTTTCTTCATGTTCCAGATCGCCCAGAAATCGAGCGTGGTGAATCGGAACTGACGAAGCGAGGGCGGTAGGAGCCGGCTCACGAACGAGGAGCAGTCGATGCCGGTCTTCGAGCCACCGAAGATATAGCCATTGTGCAGGATCGGAATTTTCCTTTCGCTGCCGTCGGCGAGCGCCAATGAAGGAGTCTCGATCAGCTTGAGCCCCGCCAAGACGCGCTTTCGGGCCTCCGGGGAGAGGCTGGCCATGAATATCGTTCGATCCACGAGCGCATCAGGCGTCGTCGCGTTATTCAAAGTGATCGCTTCGCTATTGAAGATCGCGCCGAGCGCAGGCGTGATGGCGAATGGGTTCGAAGATACCGGGCCGAGCGAACCCAGGCCGCGGAAAGGATTCATCGGAAGGTTTCCGAGAGGATCCTGAGTCAGTTTTTCCTGGCCGAGATCCGAGAGCGCGAGGGCGACCTTGTCGCGGGCGTTCTCGAGCGGCAGCAGGATCGCGTTTTTGTTCCCATCGGGTAAGCCTCCCTTGCCTTCGCCAACGGTGTTGACGAATTCCTGCAAGTTGGACTGGGCTTTCTTGAGGACATTCTCGGCAGCGTCCAGCGGGGTTTGGGTGAATTTCGACTGCTGCTCAATCTCGAATTTCGCGCTTGTGCGAAGAGTGTTGTAATCGGAGAGCGCGTCGCGCTGGAGCTGGCGTTGCATTTGAGTCGCGCCCTTGACGATCTCGGCGCCGTTCACCTCGTTCGCCGCTTCTCGGAGCTGGGGCAGGATTCGCGTGGCGGAAGGCGAGAAATCGGAGGAACTGGCGGGCACCCGGCCTGAGAGAGGCGCGTCGTCCGCCCGCTGGTTCGGGCTATCCGGCGAGTTGGAGCTGCCCTGGCTTCCGGTACCGCTGCCGCTACCTGCATAGATGCCGGATGGGGCGGATGGAGTTCCGGCGCGGGGATCGCTAGTGCCGGGGGCTGCACCGCTCGGTTGCGATGCAGTCGCTGGGTTCGCACCGGGTGCCCCAGGGTTTGAAGCCGTGGGAGGTTTTTCGGAGGTGGGCAACTCGACCCTGGGTGCGGAAGAGCGAACTTCGCAGGCTTTTTGAGCTTGGCCGGTGCCTTTTCTGTTTGAGTCGGTTTCGGGCGCCGAAGCCGAGTTCGTCGCCGTGTCTGCGATATGGCGCTCAGCGATCGGAGCAGGGATCACGATCTCCTTGCTGCCGTCCAGCGTCGTTCCGTAATAGCCGTTCGTCGAGGACCGGATGTAGTTTCCCTGCGGATCCGTCCTAAGGACCGCTTGGGTGCCAACAGGAAACCCTCCGCTGATGCCGACGCCATCAGGAACGACCTCCTCTAGCGTCACTGTCACGAGAGGCGCTGCCGCCGCGATCAAAAGAAG
>JAYVOO010000199.1:0-2082 GCA_043757905.1 Oligoflexia bacterium | reverse complement strand
CCTCGATCATGAACCGCTGGGATGTCGTGACCGGCCTGGAGCTTTCGCCGGTACCGGGCGAGGACGACGCCAGGAACACGGCTCTCGACAAGCTGATCATGAAGCTTGGAACGGGCACGATCGCCGGTCCAGGCGGAAAGAAGTTGGACGCATCGGCGCTTGCAGAGAGCTACTTCCAACCCGGCTACATCCACCTCCTCAAGGAATTAAGGCTCCTTGACGATAGCTGGGCGCTCACCCTCTCTCCGATCGCGACCGGCGAGAATCTCACGCACGTCGAGCTTGCCGGATTCTTTTACCGCTCGAGCGTCGTCCAGACGGTGGAGACCTCCTATTGCGGCGGCGAGGCGGGCTGCATGCTCACCTTCCCGAAAGAGCTGGACCCAATCGTTTCCCGAGTTCCGTTTCTCACCTCTTTCCGCGCGGGGACCTTCAGCTTCTACCTCGTGGGCACCCATGTGAGGTTCCGTGAGCCAAAAGATCCCTCAATCTTCAAGAAAGTACTTAAATACTTTCCCGCTGATCAATGGGGCTTCAGTTCACCGAGCACCGTGCCGAGTGGTTTCTCGAATGCTGCCGAGGTCGCGCGTTTCGCCGAGGTCAAAGCGACCATTGACGAAATGAAGCGCATCGAGGGCCTAGGAACCGAGAAAGACCTCATCATGTCGGGCGACTTCAATCTGAGCTTCAGGACGGATCTCAGCACGCCCTGGAAAAGAAGCTGGGATTTCGCGCTCAAGGCATTCACTGGCGCCAAGGTGCATGTCACCGACCAGACCTCGCTTTCCGATATCGGGTTCGCGAGTGAGTATGACCATTTCATCTTCAACCCCGCTCACGTGAAGGAATGCGACGGTTCGAAAGCCGGGGCGTTGGACTTCACGAAAGAGTACGCGACCGAAATCAACTCCGTCCTGGGCAACCTCCCCGCATTCGAGGCCGAGGTTCGCGCAAAAATGTCCGCGCTCGTCGTGGCAGAAATTTCGGGACACGCGGATAAGGTCGCTCCACGGTATCGACCGGCGGAGATCGAGGAGCGCGTCGCGACGATGAAGGTGCGCCTGAAGGATGAAGTCAAAGCCAAGCCCTTTCAGCCTTTCATGGAACTAGTGAGCGACCATCTGCCGATTTCTATGAGATGCAGTACGACGGACGCAGGCGACTGAGAACCCTATGGCGTTCTCCTGCGCGAGTGGGTCATAATCCTCCCATGACCGCTCCGCTGGACCGATTCACAGAAAGACGCCTGACCCGCTTCATCGAGACATTCCGCGCGGCACAGGGCCAGCTGCCGACGATCCAGGACTTCGCAAAAGAAGGAATGAGCGAGGACGTGCTGAAGGCCGCGATCAAGGCGGGCGCGATCGAGCCGTTCTATGTCACGCTGACGAACGGGACGATCATGAAGGGATTCAAGATCAAACAGGCCGAGTAAACTTATTTGGCAGGGCAGTCGTAGAGGCGCTCGAGCCGCGCGCCGAAATAAGTGTTCGCCTTCTGGAGATCCCAGAACGGGTACGGGAAGATGCGCACTTCGGCGCATTGGCCGGCTTTCGCGACTGCCCACTGGCGATCTTCGGAGCTCGCCGTGTGAATCTCGCCCTTCTCGTCGCGAAGCGCGATGGCGAATGAGAACATCTGGCTGCTCGGCACCGCGCTGCCCGTGGCGATGATCGCCTGGTTCTCATTGACCCGTTCGACTCCCGTCAGCTCTCCGCGGATCGTCTTCGCGAAAACAAAGCTGTAGTATTTTACGCCGACGAAGCCGGCGCCAATTAGAACTAGGACGAGCACGATCAAGGAGAGTTTAAGCTTCATAAGATGCCCCATTCGTATGAGCGAGGCGCTTCGAACGCAAGCCAAAACTCGAATCGCGCTTTGACCGCTCGGACTTCCTGACGTAAGAAAGCTCGATATGCATAGACCGGCTGTTTGGTTACTTGTGGCGCGCATCCTAATCCAACCCGCTTTCGCCGGTGCGGAGGAAGCCGGCAAAGACTCGCGCGCCTGGGTCAACCAGGGGATCGAGCTTCGGCGGGCAGGCAAGCTGCCAGAAGCCGAAGCCGCGTTCCGAAAGGCGGC
>JAYVOO010000198.1:0-7612 GCA_043757905.1 Oligoflexia bacterium | reverse complement strand
CCTGACCGATGAAGAGATGCTCCGGATCACGAAGGAGATGAACCAGTCGGAGACAGCGTTCGTCCTGAGCCCGAGCCAGGAAGCGACCGGAGCCCCGGCCCACCTGCGCGCGCGTTACTTCACGCCCGAATGCGAGATCCCGCTCGCCGGCCATCCGACGATCGCGACGATCCACGCCGCGATTGAGAATGGCACGCTCACGCCCGGGATCTCTAGCGTCAGGCTCGAACTAAACGACGGGCCGATCCACGTGGAGCTCCGCCACGGAGAGGCTCATCCTGAAGTTAAACCGCAGACTCGCGCCCCTGGGCCATTGATCCGCATGTTCCAGCGCAAGCCCGTCTTCACCGAAGTCCACGACCCCCGCGAGGTGCTGCCGATCTTTGGCCTGACAACCGAGGATCTGCTGCCGAACGCGCCGATCCAGACCGTGAGCACGGGGACGCGTCAGCTCATGGTCGCGCTCAAGTCGCACGAGGCGCTCAAAAAGCTGCGTCTCGATCCCGAGCCCTACCGTGCCTATCGGGCCCGCGCGGGTTTCTTCAGTCCGCATTTCTTCGTGCTCCGCGGAATCACCTCTGCGGCCTCGACCTTCGCGCGCCACCTGGGTGTCGCACCTGATACGGCGGAGGACGCGTTCACAGGCTCAGCGACCGGCGGCATGGCGGCCTACCTCTGGAAGCACGGCCTCATTGACCACCCAAGTTTCATCGCCGAGCAGGGGCACTGGATGGGACGCCCGGGACGAGCAGAAGTCGAAGTGATTGGGCCTCGCGCGAACATCGAAAGCGTCGTCATCGGAGGGACAGCCGTGACCGTTGTACGAGGCGAGCTCACGCTTTGAGGGTTGAATGCGCCCGGACTGCCGCATTGCGCTTGAGAGAAATCCCACACCAAAGCCTTCCATGATCCGCGACGGCCAGTGTATGCTTCTCTCAACCATGAACTACGACTTGATCGTCATCGGATCGGGCCCGGGAGGCCAAAAAGCCGCTCTCCAGGGTGCAAAAGCCGGGAAAACGGTCGCCATCATCGAAGAGTACACCGCGATCGGCGGGGGCTGCACCCATTTCGGTACGCTGCCTTCGAAGAGTTTCCGCGAGTCCGTCTACCGCTGGTCGCTCGGTTCGCGCGGCACGCTCGGGCAGTCGAGCGCGGGCGCGAACGGTGCCGAGGTGGAAGTGGCCCAGAAGAAAGTGAAAGACCTGCCTGACATGTCCCGCCTTTTGAAGCGCAAAGAAAGAGTAGTCAGCGACGAAGCCCAGATTATCTTCGATCAGCTGAAGCGCAACGCGATCACCATCCTGCATGGGAAGGCGCGGATTGTGAGTTCGAACGAAGTGCAGATCGTCTCGCGCAAGGGCATTCAGTCGATCACGGGTCGCTTCATCATCGTTGCCGTCGGTGCGCGGCCCGTGGCGCCCGCGCATTTGGCGATCGACGGCAAACGCATCGTCGACAGCAACACGGTGCTCGATATGAAGAAACTCCCGAAGAGCATGGTCGTGCTCGGAGCCGGCATCATTGGCTGCGAGTACGCGAGCATGTTCGGCATGGCGGGCACGAAGGTCCATCTGATTGACCGGCGCCACGAGATTCTAGCATCGGTCGATCGCGAGATCGTGAATCACCTCGTTGAACGCTTCGTGAGCCTGCGAATGGATATCATTCTGCGGGTCGAGGCCACCCGGCTCGAGAAGCTCAAGACCGGCATCCGCGTCCATCTCTCCGACGGGCGCAAGCTCAAAGTGGACTGCGTACTGATCACCCTCGGTCGGTGCGGGAACACCGAAGGCTTGGGCCTTGAGGCTGTCGGAGTCGAAATCGACGAGCGCGGACTGATCAAGGTCGACAAGAGCTACCGGACGAACATCCCCAATATTTTCGCCGTCGGCGACGTGGTCGGGATGCCGGCGCTCGCTTCGACCAGCATGGAACAGGGGCGGATCGCCTGCTGCAACGCCTTCGCCCTAGAGAGAAGCGAGATGTCGCCGCTCTTTCCTTACGGCATCTATACGATTCCCGAGATCTCCATGGTCGGACCGACCGAGGAGGAGCTGGTTACCAAGAAGGCGGATTTCGTGGTCGGCCGCGCCCGGTACCGCGAGCTCGCGCGCGGCCAGATCGTCGGTGACCGTTGGGGCCTACTTAAGCTGATCGTCGACCGGAAGACCCTGAAGCTACTGGCCGTGCACATCATCGGTGATAACGCCGCGGAGCTAGTGCATATTGGCCAATCCGTGATGGCTTTTGACGGGGATGTGAAGTACTTCATACGTACCGTTTTCAACTACCCAACCTTAGCTGAAGCGTATAAAACTGCGGCATTTCATGCAGTTAACCAGATCCGCATGTCCAATCAGCCGGCTTGAGCTGGCGGCGGATCTGATAACCTTTGAACCTTTCGAGTGACCTGCCATGGCCCAATCCCAGTCCAATATTCGTAATATCTGCATCATCGCCCACGTCGACCATGGCAAGACCACGCTCGTCGACTTCCTGCTCAGGCAGGCAGGCTCGTTTCAGAAACATCAAGCGATGCAGGATCGGGTCATGGACTCGATGGATCTCGAGCGCGAACGCGGGATCACGATCATGGCCAAGAACACCTCGGTCCAGATCGGCGAGAACAAGATTAACATCGTCGATACCCCTGGCCACGCCGACTTCGGCGGCGAGGTCGAACGCATTATGGGAATGGTCGACGGCGCGCTCTTGCTCGTCGACGCGGCCGAAGGCCCGCTCCCGCAGACCCGTTTCGTGCTCCAGAAGGCGCTTCGCCAGGGCCTGAAGGTCATCCTCGTCATCAATAAGGTCGACCGCCCTGACGCGCGCACCGAAGAAGTCGTCAACATGGCGTTCGATCTCTTCATTGATCTCGGCGCCAACGATCAGCAGGCGCATTTTCCAATCGTTTACGCTTGCGCCCGCCAAGGCTGGTGCACGCTCGACGCCGCCGAGCTTCCGGGCCTTCTCTCCGGCGAGAAAAAGGGCACGTTGAAGCCATTGTTCGACGAGATCTTGAAGGACATCCCTTCCCCCAAGGTGGAAGAGAGTCAGGACTTCCAGATGCTCGTCTCCAACCTTTCTTACTCCGATTACATCGGCCGCCTCTCCATCGGTCGTATCACTTCGGGCTCAGTGAAAAAGAACCAGCGCATCATCCGCCGCGGCGTCGACCTTGCGGGCAATCCCAAGAACGAGACGTTCACCGTATCCGCCGTGCTGACTTATGAAGGCATGAAGCAGGTCGAAGTCGACGAGTTGCACTCCGGTGACATCGGCGTCGTCGCCGGCAACGAGTTCGCCGAGATCGGCGACACGCTGACGGGAACCGAAGCCATGGCGACTTTGCCCCGGATTTCGGTCGAAAAGCCTACCCTCGGGATGATCTTCTCGGTCAACACCTCACCCCTTTCCGGCAAGGAAGGCGAAGCCATCCAGTCCCGCAAGCTGCGCGACCGCCTGGTCCGGGAAGTGCGCCAGAACGTCGCACTTCGCCTGGAAGAGTGCCCGACAAACGACCAGTTCCGCGTTCTCGGCCGCGGTGAACTTCAGTTCGCCATCTTGATCGAGCAGATGCGCCGCGAGAATTTCGAGTTCATGGTCGGAAAACCAACAGTGTTGTACCAGGAAGACCCGGCGTCGGGCGAAAAGCTCGAGCCGATGGAACGCGCGGTCCTCGACCTGCCCGAGTTTGCAGCTGGCGATGTGACGGCGATGTTCCAGACCCGTAAGGGCCTCCTGACCAAGTACGAAGGCGGCTCAGGCGAGCACGGCTCCGGCCGAATCCGTCTCGAGTTCGATATTCCCACGCGCGGCCTGCTCGGGATGCGCTCGCGCTACCTGACCGCGACTCGCGGCGAAGGCCTCTTCTCGACGCTGCTTCTTGGCTACGGCCCCCACAAGGGTGAGCTCCCGCATCGCACGAGCGGCGCCCTGATCTCTGACCGCACAGGTGAAACCGTGCAGTACGGACTCATGGGACTCGAGGAGCGCGGCGTGCTCTTTCTCGGGCCACAGGTGCCTGTTTACGAGGGCATGATCATCGGCGAGAACAATAAGGACAATGACATGAACGTCAATCCTTGCCGCGAGAAGAAGCTGACCAATATCCGCTCGGCTGGCGCCGAATTCCTGGTCACCCTCGCAGGCATCAAGAAGATGTCGCTCGAGCAATGCATCGACTGGATCGACGAAGACGAGTGGATCGAAGTCACTCCGAAGTCCGTCCGCCTCCGCAAGAAAGTTCTCAATCAGAACCTTCGCAGCGTGAAGCGCAGCGAACGAATCAACTGAGTCACTGAGTTTTCGAAGTGCGGCGGCCCAGGCGGTTGCCGATCTCGTCGTAGAACGCCGTGAGTTCGCGCGCTTTCAGCGCTGTGAGCTCGTCTTTCAGCTCGATGTGGGCGATCGCCCGGACCAACGGCTTGAGTTCGAGATAGAAGTCGCGGGTGGCGCCCGAAGCGGCCGTCGACTTGGCATCCGAGCGCCTCGGAAGTTCGCGGATCTCCTGATCTAGCGTCCTTAGCGCGGTGACGAGGTTCGCGAGGTAGAGAGAAGCGCGCGATGATGGCGTCATGGCTTCGAAACTCGCCGGCACCTTGCCGCCCTGGAACAGGAATTTCTTCTGCGCCTTCAGGTCCAGCATCGTCTTGTCGAGGAGGCCCGTTCCCCGCCGGTACTTCGCGGCGCGCTTCTTCCGCAGCTCCTTTTGCCACGTTTTGAATTGGGTGAGGAGATCCTTGGAGGCCGCGTCGCGGGCAGGCTGCTTGGCTGCGTCCGAGGCCAGGTATTCGGCGCGCCCATGATCGGCGTGGATCAACTCGTCGCGCGCGCGGGCGAAGCGGTCTTCCGTCTCGGTCGAGCGCTCCGCTTTCACGCCGGTGATGCGTTCGAAAAGATCGCGGTACGAGAAGACCTTGAACTGGATCTTGCGGTAGAGGTCAAGCGCGGTATCGATCGCCGTCTCGAAATCGGTGTCGCCGGGCTTGCGGTCGCGGGGAATGGCGGCGACGGCCAGCTCGAAGTGGCGGATGGCGTTCCGGAGGTTCGCGACAAAAAGTCGCCGAGGATTTCCCGGATCGCTCTTGGCGAGCGCCTCGAGATCGCTGAACTGCTTCTCTTCGGCCCCGAGGGTGCCGCGGAGGTACTCGAACTGAGCATTGAGATCGCTCAGCGTCTCGTTCAGGGGCCGAAGGGCGCGTCGGACGCTCATGGCTTTCACGTCATTGACGAAGCGAAGCCTGGGCCCGAAATTCGAGCGAACGTGGCCTTCTTGTGTGTATGAATAGGCGGAGAATGGAGCGGTCAGGCTCATCAGACTCATCAGGCTCATCAGGCTTAGGGCGAGTTTCAGCGGGTGTAACGTGCGCATTCAGGGCTCTAGTTAGCAATCGCCAGACCGCGGCTCCCGGCGCTCCGCCCGCGTTCAAGGCCTCTTTGGCGCGTCCTGCGCCTTCAAGAGGTGTCCAATCTTTGGACACCCGTCGGAGCCGATAAGCCCTGGCTCGAGCTCGGCTAGCTTCGCAGCGCCTTGGCGGCTTTCTCGAACCAGTCTCGATAAGGTTCGATCCGCGTGTAAATCACGTCGACATCGCAATCGCCGGCGCCGCGGCTCGTGATCCCGAAGAGATACGGATTGCCTTGGATCACGAGGTAGGCTGGACCTCCCGAGTCCCCATGGCATGCGCCTCCGCCTTGGGACTGGTCGAGCTGGACTTCCGTCTGCGAGTAGTCGGGATTCAGGAGCCTGATCGTCGTGTGGCGGAGCTTTCCGTCGCCCGTGTTCTGATGAGCGTCTGTGATCCCGTACCCCGCGATCTCGACCCGCGCGTCCTTCTTGAGCAGCTGGTCGAAGGGGAGCAGGTCCGACGGTGAATAGCCTGCGGGAAGACCGCCGTTGAAATGAACAAGTGCCACGTCTCCCGTATTTTTCGTCCCATTCGGGTTCCAGCTCGCGGGAAAGTCCACTGCATCGACGGCGCGGAAGTCAGCTGAAGCGGCCTTTTCGATATCGACCGCGAAAATCAGCGTGACGGGGATCGGAAGCCTGGTGCCTTCCTCCGTCACGCAGTGGGCGGCGGTCACTGCGAGGTCCGAGGCTACGACCGATGCCGTGCAGAGGCTCTGGCCTTGGCTGCTCTGCCCGATCAGCGCGACCACGGTCTGGGCGATCCAACTCTTCGAGGCGACGGCGGTGCCGTGAATGATCGGGGCGTGAGCGAAAGCCTGAAGTGAATGGAGTGATAGAACGAGAGCGAGCGAAACTAAACCGAGCGGACGAATTCTCATGCGGGTCTCCTGATAGAGGTTGAGTCGAAAGGGACTTTCCTCAAGCAGCCTGCATGCCGTTCATTGCACCCGAGGGCGCCCGCGGGCTTTCGAGCTCAGGACGCTCAGCCTAGTATTCGGTCCAGGCCTTGATCACGTTGTCGCCGACTTCGATCTCATCAACGACGTTCATGCCCTTGCGGACCTGGCCGAAGACCGTGTACTGGCCGTCGAGATTCGGCGTCGGGACGTGGTTGACGAAGAACTGCACGCCGCCCGTGTCGAAGCCCGTCGAGCGCGGCATGCCGAGCGAGCCGCGGAGAAACGGCCTGCGGTTGATCTCGGCCCTGAGCGCCCAGCCTGCGCCGCCCCAGCCGGATTTGTCGGGATCGCCGCCCTGGATGACGAAGTTCGGCACCACGCGGTGGACAGGCAGGCCGTCGTAGCCGCCCTGATTGACGAAGCCTACAAGGTTGGCGACGTGAATCGGCGCCTCCTGTGCGTAAAGCTCGAGCACGATCTCGCCGCGGTCCGTTTCGAGATGAATCTTCGGATTGTTATGAAACTTAAGGTCGCGAAACGGGCTGAAGCTCAAAACGAGTGCAGGAGGCTGCGGAAGGCCGGTCACGCCGCGCTCGAGGAGCGCCCGGATCGCGGCGCCCGAGACAGAGGGCGCGGGATCGGAGATCGCGGCCTGAAGCCAGGAGCCGGTCTGATTGCCCGGGATCGCCGAGAGCACTGAGATCAGGCCTTCGCGCACTTCGACCCACTTTTCGCCCGCGCTCAGCTGATAGCAGTCCCAGGCGGCTTGCGCGACCTCTGGCTCCGCGCGTCCCGCAAGCGCGCCCGCGGCTGAGCCCCGCTCAGAGAGCTCGCTCGAATGAAGCGCATCGCTGATCGCAAGAAAGGCTTCCGTACCCGCGATCCCTGAGTACCCGTCGACCGCAGTCGCGCGCACGCGGAAGTCCGCGTCCTTGCGAGCCTGGGCGAGAAGCGCGCTGCGTGCTGAATCATCGAGAAGGGGCGAGGAGCCCGCCGCTTCGGCCGCGGCCTGACGAATGATCCAGTTGGCATCGGAGAGTCCGAGGCCGAGGAGATTGCCGGCGTCAGCCGCGGATTTCGCGACCGATGCGCCCCGGCGAAGCGAGTCCGCGCGGACGGCAGCACTGGCATCCTTGGAAAGAGCCAGGAGGAGCGTGGTGTCCGACGAGGCGATCGCGAGCGCCGAGCGCACCGCCTGCGAGGGGTCCCGAGAAAGCTTCGAGGCGAGCCCGGTCTCCGGTTCAAGCCTGAGGAGCGCGAGACCTTGGAGCGCTGCCACACGGATGTTCGAGACCGG
>JAYVOO010000197.1:0-2086 GCA_043757905.1 Oligoflexia bacterium | reverse complement strand
CGGACAGCATGTGCAGGTAGGCGGCGCGCACGTTCATGCTCTCGTCTTTCGTCGCAAAAAGCATCCGCATGGCGACGAGGTTAGCCGCCAGGCCGATTCCCGCGACCACGAGGACGACCGGTCCGTTCACTTCCGGCGGCGACTGGAAGCGGATGATCGCTTCGAAAACCAGCACGCCCGAGATCAGCCAGATGATCAGCCCGCTTGCCAGCGCGCCCAGGATCTCGGCGCGGTGGTAGCCGAAGCTCATCTGCTCGGTGGAGGGCCGACGGGCCATCCAAATGGCGAAAAGGCTTAAGAGCATCGCGCCCACGTCCGTCAACATATGGGCGGCATCGGAGAGGAGAGCCAGGCTGTTGGAAAACCAGCCGCCGATCGCTTCGATTGCCATGAAGAGAAGCGTTACGCACATCGCGCGGATGAGCGCGCGAGACGTGCCAGGAGTGGTCGGGGAGGGGAAATGATGGTGGCCATGCGCATGCGAGTGCGAATGAGCGTCGTGATGATGATCGTGATCGTCAGGCATCCCTGAGGGGAAGCTTACCTGAGTTCGCGGATTCGTACTAGCGTCTGGGCCGTTTCAAGGCACGCCGCGGCGGCCTCGCGGCCCTTGTTATGCGCGTCCTTGCGGCTCCGTGCTTCCGCCTGCTCGTCCGTATAAGTCGTGAGGATGCCGAAGGCAATGGGCGCGCCGGCGGACAGCATGCCTTGCATCAGGCCGACCGTCGCTCCCAGGCTGATGAACTCGAAATGAGCCGTATCGCCCTTGATCACGCAGCCCAGGCAGATGACGCCGTCGAAGCGGCCGGTCTTGAGGAGGGTTTGAGCGATGAGTGGGATCTCAAACGCGCCGGGCGCATCAAAAACATCTCTCTCGTCGACCGACACTGCATGCTCGCCCAGATACTCGCGTGCGCCCTGGAGCAGACCGCCGGTGACTTCGGGATTGAATCGGCTGACTACAATCGCGAGGCGCATCACTTGGCCTCGGCCACCGGGCCGCCGAGATGGTGGCCCATCTTCTCGCGTTTCGTGCTCAGGTAGCGCTGATTGTGGATGTTGGCTTCGATCTCGAGCGAGACGCGCTCGACGACCTCGAGCCCGTAACCTTCAAGTCCGACGATTTTTTTCGGGTTATTCGTGAGCAGGCGGATTTGAGTAACGCCGAGAGAGCGCAGGATCTGTGCTCCCAGCCCGTAATGGCGGAGATCGGCTTGGAAGCCCAAGTGACGATTGGCTTCGACCGTATCCATGCCCTGGTCCTGAAGTTCGTAGGCGCGAATCTTGTTCGCCAGCCCGATGCCGCGGCCCTCGTGGCGACGCATGTAGACGAGCACTCCGTTGCCGGATAGGGCGATCTGCTTGAGCGCGGCCTGGAGCTGCGGGCCGCAGTCGCAGCGCAGGCTGCCGAGAGCGTCGCCCGTCAGGCATTCAGAGTGCACGCGCGTGAGCACCGGGTTCACTAGCGAGCCGCGCACGAGTGCGAGGTGCTCGCCGTCGTCGAGCTTCGAGCGGAATGCGTGAAGCTCGAAGTCGCCAAAGGCGGTGGGAAAGCGCGAGCGGGCGACGAGATCGACGAGCGACTCGGTTTCCATCCTGCGCGCGATCACTTCCTTGATGGAGATGATGGGGATGTCGTGCTTCTCGCTGAAAGCCTTGAGATCCGGCAGCCGCGCCATCGTGCCCTCTTCGTTCATGATCTCGCAGATCACGGCCGAAGGCCTGAGTCCCGCCATGCGGACGAGATCGATTGAGCCTTCGGTGTGGCCCGCGCGAACCAGCACTCCGCCTTCGACCCCGCGGAGCGGGAATATATGGCCGGGAGAGATGAGGTCAGAGCCGTTCTTGGTCGGGTCGACCGCGGTGCGCACGGTGAGCGCGCGGTCATGGGCCGAGATGCCGGTCGACACGCCGACCTTCGCTTCGATTGAGACGGTGAATGCGGTCTGACGATGCGACTGGTTCTGGGGCGCCATCATCGTAAGGCCGAGCTCATCGACGCGGCGGCCTTCCATCGAGAGGCAGATCAGGCCGCGCGCGTGAGTCGCCATGAAGTTGATCGCCTGCGGAGTCACCAGCTCGGCGG
>JAYVOO010000196.1:0-7629 GCA_043757905.1 Oligoflexia bacterium | reverse complement strand
TCGACCCGGCCCAGGTACTCATTACGGACCGTGTTGATGAACTCGTGCGAGTCGTGAAAGCCATCCTTCACGTCCTGCTTGAGAAATTCATACTCGCTCACGCGCTTGACGAACTCTTCCATCTCGCGAAGCACCGCGAGCGGTGACAGGCACGGGAATTCCGGATTTTGAGATGCGTCGAAAAGGATTGACTTGATCTCGCGGGCGGAAGCGCCCATGCGGCCCTCATAGTAAGGGATATTCGTGTACTCCTCGCGCAAGCGGCGGATCGTGCCGCGCAGGAGCTTTCGGTCCTCGGGCGAGAGCGCGGTCGGAATGTCGCCGTTGTCGTAGAGCCTGGCCTTCTCAAGCGGCGTCAGATTCGAAACTAAAGTCGAGACGTTCGGAGGATAATTGATGGAGTTGGGCTTCTTGAGACGCGTAAGCACGGCCCACATGGCCGCAGTCCAGGCCACATGAGGCGCCGCGTGCTTCTCGGCCGCGATTTGGGGGATCTGGGCGGCGTAGATCTCCCGTTCCTCGGAAGCTGAAAGCAGGTAGGGCACGCGGATCAGCTCGATCCTGGCCTTGAAACTCGTGAAGTCGGGGAATTCCTTGAAGGCGTCGAGCTGCACTTCGTTTGTCGAACCGAGCATCACGGCGTCGAGGTACGCGATGCTAGTCTGCACGTTGACCGAGCCCGTCTCGCAGGCCGTAAGCAGATATTTGAAGGATTCGACTGGGCGCTTGAGCAGGTCGCTGTATTCGATCAGGCCACGATTGCCATCGACGAGATCGCCGGTGAGCGTGAACAAGTTCAGGCTCTGAAGCGAAGCGGGGAGCGCGCCCATGCTTTTATTGTAGGTGAGCTGGTGGTACTGGGCGTCGACATGCATCTGCGGCTCGATCGTGACCAGTCCCTTGCGGTAGCGGCGAGCGAAGTAGAAGCGTTCGACCTGCACGTGCGCGAGTACGCGCCGGAGGTCGCCTCCGTGCGCGGTGATCATAGCGTCGAAGATGAGCTTGTTGCGGTGGCTAAGATCCCCTCGGGTCAAGTAAGTCGGCATCGTCTTCCAGATTCCGCCCGCGCGGTCCGCGCCAACAAGCTTCTCGAGGAAGGCTAAGCGATGTTCCTGGGGAATGAGCAGAAGCGGATGATCTTTCATGTCGCAAGGGATGCGCGCGGCGATCTCCTCGTCGGGGAGCTTTGCGAAGCTCTGGATTTGGCCGTTGTGAACGGGGACTTCGCGCACGTTATTGTAGGTGTTGAGACCCATTCCGCCTTTCGTGTAGCGCTCGACCGGGAAGATCCAGTTGAACGTGTAGGCGCACCCTCCGTCGTCACGAGAGTAGCGCTCCATGCCGGTCATGAGCGCTTGGACGATCGAGCTCTTGGCACTGCCATTCGGCCCGTGCAGGAGGATCAGCTTGTTGTTGATGCCCTGGCGCGAAAAAGCCTTCAGCGAGCGGTAGATTTGGTTCTGCACCAGCTCCTGGCCCACGACTTTGGCGGTCTTTCCTTCGATCGGCAGGTCGAAGACTTTGTAGCGGTTCGCCGCACCGGTCGAGATCTCCGTGTGGTGGGGGGCGGGCTCGGTACCGAACCAGTCCATCATGTCCGTCAGGTAACGCGCGGATCCGCGGGTCTGCTTCTCGGGATTCTCGCCCACGAGGGTGAGGTATTCGTCGAACGAAAGGATGCGCCGGTTGGCGTCGAACTCCTTTCGAACGGACTGATCGATGGTTCCTAAAACCTCAGTTGCCGAAAGGGATGAGCGCGGGTCTGCCATGGTGAGAGTTTACCATGAGTTTTCGGACCTTGTCATTTCCGCTTGGAGCGCCTTTTGCGGCTGCGCTTCTTGCCGGTCCTTTCTACTTTCTTGAGAGTGAGTCGCCGGTTGTCGGGATCGATCAAAGGGCTCTCGGAATCATTGATGGCGTCGCCCGCTTTGGCATGGACCTTCAAGTAGTCAACTACGGAGTCGCGGGCAAGGATTCCCGAGCTCAGCACTTTCCGCTCGGCCGGGATCTGGGACATGAACCAAGCAAGGTCGTCGCCGCCTGTCACCAGGAAGTCGATCGTGGCCACGGTGTATTTCTTCTCATCAAGGATGGCGCGCGGCTTGGATTCTTTCGCGTCATCCTTGCCATTGTCATCCTCGGCACCGATCTCCGGGACGAGCTTCGCGTCGAGCAGACGGTTGATCTCCCAGGTCGCGATCTTCTTGTCGCCGTCGAGATCGCTCGAAGGGGCGTCGAAGGCCGGGTCGATTACCTGTAATTTCAAGCCAGAAGTGGGAAAAAAGCCGCGCGAGCCGCTCTCCACGATCCGGAGAAGGAGCTTTAGCTCCTTACCTGTGAGCGTCAGCTTGGAGACGGCGTTGTCGAAGGGGAGCGTGCGGAAGACCGAGCCGAAGGTGATGGATCCTTGCTCCCAGGGTGCCCGGATGCCACCCGGGTTCATAATCGCCACGTCCGTACGCGCCGCAGCCCGCATCGCGTCCGCGATGAGGTTGCCCAGCTCGCTCTCACCTTGGCGATTATGCTCCACGGGCCGCGCGGCCTGGGCTAATATTTCGGCCTTCTTCGCCTCAGTGCGCTGGATGACGGGCGCGAGCATCGCCTGTACGGCGGGATCTGGTCCGATCTTCTCGCCGCGGAAGCGGGCTGTGACGAGCGGTCCGCGGCCGCCCTTCTCGTTGGATGGAGCAGGGCGATCGCCGTTGCAGTCGTTCTGGTTCTGGAAGACCGCGGGGCAAACGGGGAGCGGTCCTTCGATGCGCGCGCGCTCGGGCACGGGCTTTTTCTCAGTCCAATCGTAGGTCAGGTACATCACGTTCATGTAACGGCCGCTTGAGCCGGCCTGAATGACCGGCGTTCCAGATACCCAGTGGTGAACCACTTGGTGGGAATGTCCGGCCACGACGCCGTCGACGGTTCCAGCGGGCAAGGAGCGGAGCAGGCGGACCATCTCGTCGTCCTCATCGCACTCGCCTTGAGGGTCCCCAGGCTTGCGGATCGTATGGCCAGCAGAGCTTCGGCCCCGGTCGCATTTAATGCCGACATGGGAAGTGATCACGACGAGGTCGGCGCCTTCGTCGCGCAGCGCCTTGGCCTCGCGTAGAGTCGCCGTCTTGAGATCCTCGAACTCGAGGCCTTTCACGTTCTCCGCTCGGGTCGTCGTTGGGGTGTCTAGCGTGCTCAGGCCGATAACGCCAACCTTCAAACGGCCGGCCTGCAGCATCACGCGCGTCTGGGTGTTGGGAAAGGGAGCGTGCCTTCCAGTCGCGCGCTCGATGATGTTGGCCGCGACGTAAGGGTAGCGCGCTTCGCTCATGCGGCTTTGTAGGGTTCCGGTCAGAACGTCCTTGCCGTGCGCCTCATCGGCGCCGAAGTCGAACTCGTGATTACCCACGGCCGCGGCGCTCAGGCCTGCGAGGTTGAAGAATTGCACCATGGGGGCACCGCGTTCAGTGTTGCTTTCAATCGTGCCTTGAAACTCGTCGCCACCGTCTAGCCAAAGAAAATGCGCCCCGTATTTCTCGCGCAGGATGCGGACGTATGAGGCGATGTAGGCGGCGCCTCCGGCCTGGTATTCGATCGGCTTGGCGCCGTCTGCTTCGCGCGTCTTGAGCTCGATCGGCGCCAGGCCGCCGTGGATATCGTTCGTTCCCAGGATGGCGACGGTCTCGAGATCGTGTTGCGAAGTCGAGGAGTTGGCCATCAGCTCTTCCGTCTCGCGCGCGTCCGGTCCCGCCGCGTGTGGCTTGAGCCAGGCGCACGAGCTCGAGAAGATCAGAAGAGTCGCGAGGATGGAGCGTCCGAAGAATTTTGACATGTTCCAGATAAAAGCCCGGGCTTGTCCTAAAGTCAACGCCGCAACGGCATAAACAGGCTAATGTCAACGACTTGGCGAAGAGGAACGCTTGCAATCACCTGGCATTCCTTTAGACTTTTAATATTAGCGGACGGATCCGCTTGGCCGAAACACCGGCCATCTCTCACGGAGGATTTCTATGCGCAGGATGCGCGCTGGTTTTTGGTCGTATCTTTGGTTCGGCGTTCCTGCACTGGCTGCCGCCGTCGCCGGTTATGGGATCTACTCCAAAGCTCGAAACAATTCTGTAATCGCGACAGTTCCAAGCTCCGGCCTGAAGTCGGGCGAGGGGCTTCACGCCGCGGGCCATGGCCGCGCGAAAGGATTGAAAGGCGCGAAGGATTCCAAGAACGGCGCGCGCGCTCCGGCGAGTTTCATGGA
This sequence comes from Oligoflexia bacterium, assembly GCA_043757905.1. Taxonomy (GTDB): domain Bacteria; phylum Bdellovibrionota; class UBA1018; order UBA1018; family UBA1018; genus JAYVOO01. The sequence goes on along the minus strand of JAYVOO010000196.1, from coordinate 3,392 downwards.
AAAATTCGGTTCCAAGCTGGGGAGTCTCTCGAAGAAAGACGAAACGGACTCGATTGGGAAATCCCCGTCGATCCCAATCGGCAAGGGAGCCGCATTTGAGGAATCCGAAAGCGACGAGTACGTCGGCACAGGTTACGCGGTGACTCCTGGGCCGGCCGCGCGCTCGCTCGCCGCCGCAGAAGTTGGACAGGTCGCCGGTAATACCTGCGACCGCTCAGAACTTAGGGGCGCCTCGCCCGAAGCCGTGCGTGTGAATAAGAAGGACTGGAACCGCGTGATGGATGCTTTTCACGCGTCCAAACGGGAGCTGACCTCCTGGCTCACTTCCCAAGACTTCCCCAAGCCCATTGCCGATGTGATGCTGGCCCGGGTGAATGACCTCAAGATCCAGCGGCCTTCCTCCATTGAGGAACCCGACCTTTCATGGCGCGGGATCGCGATCTATACAAGCTCGGCCGAGAGCCCGCTGATTCGCGTGGGCACGGGCTTCGTCAAGCGCATGCTCGCGAGCACCGACCTCGCGAAGTTCGAGATGACTCGCCTCGTGGCCCAGACGTGGGCCCCGTGCGAGCTTGAGAAACAAAAAATCTCATCGATCTGGAGCCCGCTGCTCAAATGCCTGGGTTCGAACGTCGAGTCCTGCCGCGACGGCACGAACTCCGAATCCGGCTGGGCGGTCTCCACTTCTGTCGCGTTCGCGGTGCATCCTCCTGGGCTGCATTGCACGTTGCCCGCGTTCTCCGATCCGAAAACAGCTTCCTGCCTGAGTGCCTGGAAGCCCCTGGCCTCCGCCCGCGTCGTCAAATCGGCGCGCGCGGTCGCGTCTGAACCCTGGGCCACCGACGAAGTGCCTTCGTCGACGCACGGGAAGAAGTAATGAGGAAGAGTTGAAGATGAAAAAGATGAAATTGAACCTGAAGAGGCCTTTGCTCCTCCTGGTCGCGCCCCTTGCGCTCTCCGCCGCTAGCGGCTGCATGAGCATGCAGAACCAACAAGTGCAGGACGCGATCCAGACGGGCACGAAACCCTACGTCGAAGCCTATATCGAGTACATCGGTCCGGGCTCCCGCTGGATGGGTCCGGCCACCTGGGTCCTTCATGTGAACACTCGTGAGCTGGGCAATCCTGAAATCTCGGTGACTCCTGAGTTCGGCGATGCGCCCGCCGCCAAGCTTGCGGAAGCTCCGAAGGAAGGCAGGGCGCCAAGTCCGAAGGAAGAGCATGCGGCCGCAGGTCACGCGGCTTCTCCGCAAAACTCAAACTCAAACTCAAAGGTCGCTAAAGCCACTGCTCAAGCGGCGAGAACGATTGCATCGGCCGCCAATTCGGCCGGCGTGGCGCTTCGCGAGCAGATCGTCGCGTTAGCCACTTCCGTCCAGAGCGCGGGTGAGACGCCTTTTGCAGGCTGCCTGAATCCAATCCGCATTCGCATGATCCGCGAGGACGGGGCGCTGCTCGAGCGCCAGGGCTGCCGCGGCTCGACCGGTTGGTCGCATACCGTGAGCCAGTCGGTTGCGAGCTTTCTTGACGCTAAGTACGGGAAGTAGGGCGTGGCGCTGAACTCGCGCGGAGCATCTCCGTTCCCATGGGTACTCGCGTTTGCAGGCGCGGTGTTCCTGAGCGGCTGCTCACTCAAGCCCGCCGATCCGGCAATGAGTCGCGTACGCATTCCGCTGGATGGGTTGCTCGCAAGGAATACTGCGGGAGCTGCCCGGACGGCCGGCGATCCGTGGAGTGCGATAACCTGCCTGGGCATCAACGTCACCGGCCCTGGAATCGACAGTAGGCGCGTGCGCCAGGGCTGCGTGGATGCCTCCGCTCCAGGGATGGGTATCTTGGTAGGCTTAGTCGACGGAACAACGAAGGCGATCGAAGTGCTCGTCCCGGCGGGAGTTTCCCGCACCGTACAGGTCTTCGGTCTCTCGAGCCGGATCGGCTGCAAACCGCTTCCAGACATCATCGCAGGCAGGGTGGATGTGACCCAGATGGAGTCGCCCATCGAGCTGGGCCGCGCTTCGCTCGACCTCACTGCGGACGCGTCGGTCACGATCAAGCTCACGAACGACGCTTTGACGAGAAGAAGCAAGGTCTTCTGCCTGGACGAGAACCCAGGCTTCGCGACGGCCGGCGGTTTTCCTTTCACGGATCCGAACGACTACGAATTTGATCCCGCGAGGATCGAGCTGACCGGTGGAGTCTGCCGGCTCAAGCCGATCGATCAGGTTGACGACGACTTTTCGGACGCTTCTCTGGGATTCCGTCAGGCGACGCTGAATGGTCTCGGCTGGAACGGCAGAAACATTCAGATCTCCGGCGTACTCAACGCCGCAGCCGAGCTCAAACCGGAGTGGACTCCGAAGTGGTCGGATCTCGTCGGCTACTGGAAAGCCGATGGAAACTGGTTGAACTCGATTTCCGGGGCAAGTTCTTCCGTCATCGAAACGGGAACATCCTATTCCAATCCCGGGAAGGTCGGCACATCGGCGGGAATCTTCAGCGGGACCACGAACGTAAAGAGCTCTATCTTGAACATTCAAGTCACTGCAGCAAGCCCCAATCTGACGCTTTCAAGCTGGTTCAAAGTCGCACCCGGGAATCTCGGGCTGCTCTTTCGCCTGAGAGAAGGGTCGACTACAAACCACTTCCTCAATATCGGCATGACTGGCGCGGGTCTCATCGCCACTACCTATCAGTCAGGGTCCGCAAGCCTTACCCTGTTTACACCTGCGGGCTTTAAGTTCAATGACAACCAGTGGCATCAAATCACATTGGTCCGTAGCGGAACGCTAGCGGCTGGCTATCTTCGTGTCTACGTGGATGGGACCGTCCTCACTTCTGTAGTCGATTCAACTGTCACGGCCCAGCTTTTCGACTTCATCGAATTTGGAACGGACGAAACGTCAAGCGTCTCGCCGCTCGTTGGTTCGCTCGATGACGTCGCGATCTGGAAAGTCGCCCTGACGCCTGAAGAGATTGGATCTGTCTATGAAAGGCAAAGGTCCAGGACGAGCGGGATTCTGAATTCGCGGATCATGGATGCGGATGCCGCGAACGCTCCGAGAACGACTTTCTCTTGGAAAACGCCACTACCGTTTTATAAACAGCTGCCTGACACGGCAGGGGCGGCGCCCACAAATGAAACTCGCACAAATTACGAGCTGATCTCGAGCGACACACTCATGAACGGAAATTTCGGTCTTTGGCACCTGAATGAGACTTCCGGGCCGCCGTACTTTGACAGTTCGGGTTCTGGGTTCAACCTGGGCAGTGTGGGTCCTTTTCCCGACTCTCAGCGCGGGATTCTGAACGGGGCGCTGAGGTTCGCTAGTCATCACCTCGTTTCGGCCATAGACGTGAATCTGTCTGACACCTTCACCTTCGCAGTTTGGGTG
>JAYVOO010000195.1:0-7631 GCA_043757905.1 Oligoflexia bacterium | reverse complement strand
CGCGCGGCACGATTGCGTGGACAAAAGCGCCCGCCGCTTCGGCCACCGCTCGCGTGCGATCGTTCGAGCCGTTATCAATGACGTGGATCTCGGCGTCCGAGCCGGCCGCGCGGATCTCTCGGATTACGCAACCGATCGTGAGCTCTTCGTTCAGGCAGGGGATGAGCCAGATGATCTTCAACATCGGGGCGCTCAGTGGGCTAGTCCGGGCCGGAGCACGGAGCCGAGCGCGACGCTCGCGTGTCGGACGAAGATGGCTATGTTGATGAGAAGGAAGCGCAGGCGCTTCACTGAGGCCGAAACCTGCTGGTCGTATTTTTGGGCCGGCGTGTGCGGGCGCGCCGAGAAGCTCATCGCGAGGATGGCGTCGAACCAAAAAACTGAGCGAACGCTCTTCCAGAAATCCAACCAGCTTTCGCCCGGAAATCCGACGATCAGGTTCGTCTTGATGGCGAGGCCAGGGTTTCGCGCCTTGATCCGTCGGAGCAGAACGCGGACTTCGTCAGGCCCGTACATCCGCGCCATGGCGTCCAAGACGCGCGCGCTTCCCGACTGAAGCGGAATGTTCACGCCGACGAATTGCGGGTTGGACAGCGCCTCAACAGCGCGATCAGCGTGCTTCACGAGAAACTGTGGGTCCACGTAGTTCAGCACGATCCGTAGGTCGCGCTGGCCTTCGACGATTCCGTTCAAGAGATCCGGCAGCGAGCGCCCCACGTCCTCGCCCCAGCAGCCGACATCGTCCGCGAGCAACCAGTAGTTCTTCATGCCGCTCGCCAGACCCGCGTCCCGATCCGAGAGAATGGTCTCGAGCGGACGGCTTCGCAGGCTGCCCTTGGCGCGTTTAATCGCGCAGAACGTGCACTTGCCCAAGCAGCCCGTTGAAACCGTGATCAGAAAAAACTCCTCGTTCACGACGACCGTGCGGAAGATATTGTGGAGCGGCAGGAAGCGGCGTCCGAGTTTCCGCTCGGTCCAGAAGTAGGCGGGCCTGAGCTTGAGCACGAGGCGATGCTTCCAGGAGAGGCGCGAGAAGTCCTCTTTATTGAAGCGGTTCTTGCCGTTGAAATCGAGTTGGCGGGCGTTGGTCTTCAGGATGTTGTCGCCCGAGACTTCCTTGGCCCGCTGCGGATTGATCTTCGGGAAACAGCCCGCGACTTTGATCTCCTTGCCGGCGTACTTGTCCCGGAATTCCTGGATCATGGAAGATGCGCGGTCTTCCATGAGCCCGTTATATGCGCAAGTGTTGATCAAAATGAGATCGGCCTCCTCGGCGGCGTTCACGACTTCCATTCCTCCTGCGGCGTACTGGTCGCGGTACGCGGCGTTTTCGAGCAGGTTAGTCGCGCAGCCCTCGGTCGTCGACAGGACGTAGATCCGTTTCATCTCGCTCATCTCGAGGCTCCCTCCTGCAGGAAGGCGTGGACCGGTTTTTCCGCAATTGCAGCCGTTATTTCGGGCGATTCGTCGTCGGCACCCGCCATGAACCGGTCGTAAAGCTTCTTCTGGCGCTTGCGCCACGGCGTCCAGAACGAGGCGTGAATGATGCTGTAGAGCGTGGTCAGGAGCAGCGGATTGCCCCAGACGAAGCCCATGAAGATGCGTGAGGGTAAGATTCTGAGAAAGTTGAGCGGGCTCGCGCGGAAGCTGAACCAGGCCTGCTTCACCCCGAAAAGAATGTAGCACCAGAGCAACATCACGTGGACGTACCAAGGCCTGTAGTTGTCGTTCTTCACGCCGCCGCTGAAGTGGAAGCTATGGACCTTGGAGGCGCCCGCCGAATTCATGCCTTCCTTCATCTTCATCGCCATCGGCGTGCCTTGGATGGGTGTGTAGGAAAGGACGAACTGCGTCTGCACGAACGGGTTGTCGGCAAAGCGGATCGTGTTGCGAATCGACTGCTTCGTGTCGTGCGGGAAGCCGATGATCGAGTAAGTCTTGGCGAGGATGCCATGCTTGTTGAGTTGTTTCGTGAGCTCAAGGATCTGGTTGTTCGAGCACCCGGGTTTGCGGAGCTCGGATTTGCGGATCACGTCGTCGCCGGACTCAATGCCCATGCGCATTTGCGCGCAGCCGGAGTCGGCGAGGATCCGGATCTTCTCGATCGAGGCATTGTGTTTGTCGGGTCGGGCGAAGATCGTGAATGGCAGCTTCTTGTCGAGGCCCTTTTCCTTGTAAACCTTCGACCAGCGCTCGAGCCAGGTCTTGTTGAACGAGAAGACCGTATCGAAGAGATGCGCACCGGTCATGCCGCGACCCTTGTACTTCTCGTACTGGTAGGCGATCTCTTCGACATAACGCTCAGGCGTTCGCTCTCGCCAGCGTTTGCCGCCGAAGATGGCGGAGGCCTCGAGCGCGGTCTCCGCGCAGAAGCTACAGCGATATGGGCAGCCGCGGGTCCCGATCGCGTAGAGTCGGCCCAGGAAGAAGAGATACTTCTCGATGTCGTCAAAGACGTCCCAATTCGGGAAGGGCAGCGTATCCAGGTCCTTGATGGCTTCGCGGAACGGGGTCTTCACGACCGCGCCGTTCTCCTTGAACCAGATGCCCTTGACGGTGTGGAGGCTTCGGCCTTCTTCGAGCGCGTCAAGGTAGTCGGTCAGTGTGTGTTCGCCCTCGCCGGTGCAGATCGCGTCGACTACGTCCGGTACGATCGTGGGCTCGGGATCCATCACTGCCTGGTAGCCGCCGACGATGTGTGGGACCTTGTGGTAGGTGCGGATGTCGCGCGCGATCTCGAGCGCATACTCCCAGAGCAGCGAGAAGACGGAGAAGCCAACAACGTCCGGCTGGAACTCCTCGATCTGACGCCTGACGTGCTTGCGCCAGTGCCGCGTGTGGAAGGTCACGTCGATGACTTTGACCTCGTGATGAGTGCGCTCTTGGATCCAGGTCGCGAGATACACGATGCCGAGATCCAGAGTCTGCGGAGAGCCGTTCAGGTTTGGAAAGACGATCGCAATTTTCAAAGGCGAGCCTCCCTGCGCGTTAAGCCCCTAGCCCAGCGTCCGGCCAGCGCCAGGCCGGTCCGAAGTGGATGGCTTGCCATGCTATGAACCGCGTAGCAATTCATCCAGCAGCTTGGGCAATCCCCGCGGCTGATCGCGCGCTGCTTTGCGCGCACCGGACGCGACCCGAGTACGGCGCGCAGATCGTCACGGCCGGCCAGGGCTAGCTCGGGCAGAAACATGCAGGGTTTGATGGATCCGGCGGCGTCGACATGGAGCGAGGTTTGGATGACAGAGCAAGGAATCACGTTCGTTCTTCTCCCTGCGCGGTGGCTCTTCCGGAAATACTCGAGCCCAAGCCTCATGTACACCTTTTCCAAGCCCTCTTCGAGCGATGTGGCGCGGTAAAGCGAGAGTGCCCGCTCCAGGAGCTTCCCGAGCTCTCGCGGTTTTTCCGCGTTATCTTTGCGGTAAATCCCCTGATCGTGCACAAAAGTCACGGCCTTGAACTCTTCGGGCGAGCCCTGCATCCGTTCGCGAACGAAGCGGGCATTATGGCTCCCGAGGGTGATGCCGAAGAAGGTCTTGAAGCCCTTCGTGCGCAGGAGCTCCCGGGTCCTGAGCGCGCGGTCGTGGTTGCCGGGAACCCCGCGGGCCAGATCGTGGGTCTCGCGATCCCCGTCAAGGCTGACCGTGATGAAGAGAAACGTTCCAAGCCGACGGAGCGCCTCGGCCATCGAGAGAGCGCGCTCGGGGGCAAGGCCGTTGGTCGTGAACGTCACGACCTGCACCTTGGGACAATGCTTGCGGATCAGTTCCACTAGCGCGTCGGTCTCGCGGTAGAGAGTGGGTTCGCCACCCGAGAAGGCGATCCAGAGCAGGTCCGGGCCCAGCTGAGAGAGAAGGCTCCGCGCGGTTTCAAGCGGGAGATCGCGCCGGTCCTCTTTCTCGATCTGCCAGATGTCGCAGGTCTTGCAGCGCGAGTTGCAGCGGTTCGTTAGCTCAAGGAGAATCTTGTAGGGCCGCGGGCTCAGGCCGAGGCAGCGGCGCGCGATCGTTTCAAGCTGGCGGAGGGCGAGAGGCAGGAGGTTTCTGACTTTCATGGCGCGCGCATCTTAGTCCCGGAAGAGCAGGCTCGGCCCGTTCAAGAGTACCTGCCGAAAATGAAACCAGGTCTTGAAACTCAGGAAATGTCTGAGCAAGACTTTCGGTCGGAAGTAGAAACGGAGAAGCGTCCTGCGCTTCAGTCTTTTCAGCTCCCGAGGAGTCAGTTCGCAGTGGCTGGTTTTCGTGGTCGTGCTGTCCATGTCCGGCTGGGCCTGGAGCACGTTTTCGAGGCGCGCGTAGGGTTTCATGTACGAGCTTCCGCATCGGGGCACGAAGAGATTCACGCTGAGGTAATCGCAGTCGAGCTTCAGGACGAAGTCGACGGTGTTGCGCACGGTCTCGTGTGTCTCGCCGGGCAGCCCCAAAATCATGAAAGCGAGCGTGCGCATTCCGGCTAGCCTGCTGTCGGCAAAGCCGCGGGCGAGGGTCTCGAGGTTCATGGGGCGCTGATTTGCGCGCAGAAGGCCGGGATCGGCCGTCTCCACGCCACACATCACCGTGTGACAGCCCGCCGCCTTCATGAGGCGGAGCAGCTCGGGATCGGCCTTATCGGGACGGATCATCGCGTACCAGCTGAAATCGTATTTTTTCGCGATCATCTCCGAGCAGAGCTGTTTCGCGCGCTTGACGTCGGCATTGAACATCAGGTCCGCCATCATGAGCTCGCGGATGCCCGACGCACGAATCGCGTCGAGCTCAGCAAGGACTTCGGGAATCGGCCTAGCTCGGTAGTCGACCTGAGAGACCTGGCAATACGAGCATTTCATCGGGCAGCCCATGGTCGTGAGGACGGGGACGAAACGGGACTTGCGCATGAGCGGGCTGCGGTACTTCTTCAGAGGGAACGCCGAGTGCTTCGGGATGGGGATGGAGAACGCGCCTTCCCGCTTCTTTCCACGATGGATCTTTCCTTCGCGTTTGGTGACCATGTCTTCGGGCTCTGGTTCGCCACGAAGGTAGTCCAGAATCGCGGGCGTGGCCTGCTGCAAGCACACCGCGTCGACGGACTCGGCTTCGATCATCAACTCAGGACGGAAGTAGAAAACGTCGCCCATGACGATGATCCGACAACCCGTCTCGCGTTTGCAGCTGGCGAAGAACTCGAGGTCCTCGCGCGCCGAGAGTACGGTGGAAAGGGCGACGATGGCCTCGGGCCGTGCTGCCCGGATGCGCTCGAGCGCTTCGTCCCGCGCCAGGCGTTCAACCACGGCGTCCAGCACCTCGATCTCATGTTCGCTGGCCAGGATCCCGCTCTGCATCAGCAGGTCGATGGGTGCCCAATAAGTGTTGGCCTTGGTGGTGAGCGAACAATAGTGATCCCGCTGGATCATTCGCTCGGCCGGAGGATTGAGCAAAAGCACTTTCATTCGAGCTTGAGTCTACACGAGATGGCCCGAGCCGAAAGTTTTTACGCGGAGAGTCGCAAGGAAAAGTTATGCGCGGTTCCGGCGATTTGCGTTAAGCCCAAAGAAAGATGGATCCCACGCTTTCCAAGCACTTCTGCATTCTTCCCTGGGCCCATGCTCAGCTCAGCCCGACCGGCGAGGCCCATCCTTGCTGCAAAACCGATCGGATTTATTCCTACGGATCGCTTCGGGAAGAGCCGCTCGAGACACTTTGGAACGCGCCTCCCATCCGCGCGCTCCGGCGCGAGCTCATCGCGGGACGTCCGGCATCCCAGTGCACCGGCTGCTACCACGTGGAGGAGCTCGGCGGTCGGAGCTTGAGGCAGGATTCGAACGAGTATTTCCGCGAGCATCTTGGCAGGGTCGATGGAACGGACCTGACGGGCGCGGTACAGGAGAAGGACGTGCCGTATCTGAACTTGCGCTTCTCGAACCTCTGCAACTTTCGTTGCCGCATGTGCGACGCGCGGAAGAGCACCGGCTGGTACGCCGACGCGCGCGCGCTCGGCGAGGAGTCTTTCGAAGAACCTTTGAATATGGCCCGCTCATTGGATGAGCTTCGGCGCATGCTCGAGCCAGCGCTCTCTTCGGTTCAGCGCATCTACTTCGGCGGCGGCGAACCACTCCTGCACAAGGAGCATTACTGGGTGCTCGATCGGCTGATCGAGCTCGGCCGCACGGACGTCGTACTGGACTACAATACAAATCTCTCGCGACTGGGCTTCCAGCAGTGGGACGCGCTCGAGCTTTGGTCGCGCTTCAAGACGGTTTACGTCGGCGCGAGTTTGGACGGCGTGGGTGCCCAGGGTGAGCTCCTTAGGAAGGGCATGAGCTGGACCGAAACGAAGGTGAATTTCAAGAAGCTCCGGGTCTTCGCGCCCCATGCTCTGTTCATCGTCGACGCGACGATGAGTGCGATGAACGTCTTCCACATCACAGACGCGATATCCGAGTGGCTTAGGTTGGGCATGGTCCGGGAACCTTGGTCGCTGCGGCTGAGTTTTCTCGAGGCGCCGTCGAGCTATCGGATCCAGATCCTGAACGAGGACGAGCGCTCGGCGGTTCGCGAGCGTTACGCCGCTTTCCTCGCGGGCCTCGCGGACACGGTGTCACCGGCGCTTCACGAGGCGATCGCGCGCCAACTCGGAACCGTGCTGCGGCATTTCGCCGAGCCGGTGGCTTGGGAGGATCGCGAGCGCTTCAGGTCCCTGACGCTCGGATTGGATCGGCTTCGAGGCGAGAGCTTCGCCGCGCTCTTCCCCGAGCATGCGGCGCTCCTCGCATGAGGTTTCGAGGATCAAAGGGGGACCTTCGTAAGCTCGCGCTCCCCCTGACGCTTTTCGCCGGGCTCGGAGCCGTTGCGCTGAGTTTCCTGCAACTAGGCATGGTCGAGAACGAGGGCACTTCCCTTTGCCGGAGCGACTTCACCTTTTTCGAGTGGTTCTATCGGTTTCCTTCCGTCGTCGAGATCTTCCGGATTCCTTATGGCTACGACTTCTACGAACAGCAACCGCTTTTTTACGCGATTCTCTGGGCGTGGAAGCATCATGTGGGAGCGTCGAAGCTCTCGCTCCGGGTTCTGCCGTTCTGTTTCTACGCGCTCAATGTCGCCGCGGTCGTCTGGATCGCGGTGCGCGAGAAGCTCTGCGGCCGCCGAGTTTGGCTGATCTCGCTTCTGACTCTGGTCCTGCCGGCCTTCGTGACTTTCGGAGCGTACATCCGCGAGTACTCCCTTCTTTGCCTGCTCAGCACACTCGCTTTTTATGCGTTCTTTAAGCTTTTGGACGGCAAAGATGAAACGCCGATCTGGCCCAGGGCACTGGCGCCGTTCCTGGGGTTATCGTTGCTCGCGTTCGCGACTTACTTCGCCTACGTCGGGGCGCTCGTGATTCTCGGCGTCGCATTATTTGCCTCGCGGCGGCTCACGCGTTCAGCCCAGCTCGCGCTGGCGGGCTTTTTCACGGTCCTGCTTCCCTATGCGTTCCAAAGAGGCTGGGTCATCTTTCAAAGCCGCAGGTATTTCTACACGCCCGACTGGAGCTCGTTCACGGCGGAGCTTTCCGGGCTTCTCGGCTTCGGAAGAATTCAACCCGGGGTAGCCTGCCTCGCGCTCTCGGCTATCGGCTGGGTCCTCGCCGCCTGGCCCTCGCTCCGAAGCCGGCCGGCCGAG
>JAYVOO010000194.1:0-2097 GCA_043757905.1 Oligoflexia bacterium | reverse complement strand
CGACTCATCGAGATAAATTTTCCCGTGCTTCTCGATCGCACTCTTCATATTGGCGCGCGAGATGACGGAGACGATGTCGGTCTTCTTGAGCAGGTCGAATTCGAGGACGAGAGCCTGGAGAAGGATCGGCGACTTTCCATCCGTCCCGCATTTCACCTGCCCGTACTCGCCCCAGCCGTCGAAATAATGATCCGTATAGGCATCGCGCTGCCACGCGCTCGCTTCCGTCCCACCTGCATTCACTGCGGTCCGAAAGTCCACCACCTGGTGAATCACATGAAGCTGCCCTTTGATGAACTCCACCCGTTTGGCGAAAAGCGCCGGCCCCTTCGGGCGTGCGAGAGCCGACTTTACGCCCACCTTCTCGAGCTCTGACCAGGGATCGATGGGATCACCAGGAAACTCATACTCTTTGCGGGCCTCGGTTTTCAGGTAGCCTCTGCCCCGCGCCGCGACGATATCTTGCCACTTCTGGAACCGCTCGGTCTCGGGTGTCTCCGCCAAGAGTTTTCCCTCGGCGGGATTCACCTTCACGCCGCACGGGAACTTTTTGCACTCACTCACGCTCTCCCGGTCGTCGTCGCTCCAAGGTCCCCAATGCTTCCAGTCCTTGGAATCAAACTTCGGCCCCGGCGTTTCCGCCACAAGCGCAGCGGCCCAAGGCGCGCACGGCTCACCGGTGCGCTTCTCCGCGCGCACGACCATGAGCACCGCGTCTTTTGATTGGAAGCCGCTCCAGGGATTGCGTTTGGCCACGAGCGCCTCGGGCCCGCCGAACGCCTCCCAATCGCCTGCCACCGCCGCATTCGGCGCCATGGGGAGCAGCGGGAGGATCAAAAGCAACGCAAGAGCTCGCCGAAACCGCATCATCGAAGCGCGAACAGAAGTTTGATGTCTTCGTCGTCGAAGGAAACTCCTGCCCCGTAGAAGAATGGCGACTCGTTGTTGATCTTGTGCACTGACTCGAGGCCCGCGGTCAGATAGATCGAGCTGTAGGGCCGGAGGACGATGCTGGTGCGGCTATCAACGCCTGAGCCCCCGCTATGCGAATAGACGTCATCCCTGAGCTGGATGCGGTCCTCCAGGCCGGTCGGTCCGAGATTCCCCATCACGGAGAGCGTTCCATCGCCGAAGAGCGCACCGACCGAGAGGTCTAGGCGACTCCAAAAGACCTTGCCCACCATGCCCGTGATCAGGATGCCCGTGGTCTCCACGCGGTCCGTCTGGACCACGGTCTGGGCCCCACCCGCGATGGTCGTGATCGTTTCGGAGGTGCGGCGACCGCGCGGGTCAACCGAAACGCCGAGCAAATAGTAGCGGTCCGGGCTTGGCCAGATGCCAAGCCGGAACCAGCCGCGCCCGCCCGTGTAACCACCGATCTCGGCCCCGCCGATATCGACGACGAATCGGACTTTGCCCACTTTCGAGAGAAGCTTGTTTGCATTGCGGATGGCCTCGCGGATCTCGTCGGCATAGGCCGGGTCGTTCAGCAGCATTCCGAGCGAACCCTTGCCCTGATTGATCCTCGTCATCTGGTCGCGCAGCTGCTCGACCGCGTCCTCGAGCTTTCCAAGCGTGCGTTGCGCAGTTTGATTCAGCCCACCCTCGGGCGAAAGGGTTTTGGAAGCATTCTCCAGCGTTCGGTTCAGCTGGCGCATCGTCTGCCGAAGTTCTTCCGGATTAATCGCCGTCTTAAGATTCGTCGTCAGGCTGGTCATCTCCTGCACGAGCGAGTCGACTCGGCCCACGACCTGCTGCATGTCTTGGTTGGCTTCGCCCACTGGAATCTCGCGGCCCGAACTCGTCCCTGCCCTGCCCGGGCGAGGCTGTTTTCTCCCGGGCTTGAGCGAAGCGCCGGCGACGGGAGAAGGCACGGCGGGCGCCTCTTGAGCGGAGCCGGGCGTGATGACCGCGACTGGCGAAGCCTCGGCCGGTGGGGCTTCGTCCTCGGCGAACGCGGACTGGATCAACCAGCTTGGAAGCTCCCACTTCACATCCTTGGGCTGGCCCACGTACTTCATGGGCTTGAGCTCGACGAACTTGTCGCCCAGGAAGCCTTCCGAGCGAATAAACGCGCGCGTGCTCGGCAGCACCTCG
>JAYVOO010000193.1:0-7672 GCA_043757905.1 Oligoflexia bacterium | reverse complement strand
GGCGATCAGGCTCATGGCCATGAATCCGCCCGGCGTGAGGTCATGCCGCTTGTTGGTCTCGAGGAGGTTCTCCTCGTTGAAGTAACTGATGATCTGCTCGACGAAGTCAATTTCTTTTAGGATGAAGGTCGAGTCTCCGTCGACGCCGACGGTAGCGACACCGAGCTGCGCGAGGACGTCGAGGAAAGTGGTGATCTTGGCGGCGGGCACTCCCATGATCTGGTTGCAATAACGTTGCAGTAGCGCCGTGCGAACATCAATGCCGCCTTCGACGGACTTGCCGTTCCTGGAAGCGACCAGCAAGACGCCGGAGGCGAGCTTGAGTACGTCGATGCCCGAGAGGTAGATGTAGTGGGACGAGCGCTTGCCGTCCTTGTCGTCATAACTGATCGCCGTGCTGGCGCTCTCGAGCTGGCGGATGCGCGTGCTTGAGGTACGCAGGCGCCCGACGATGGTCTTGACGAGGATCTTCAGCCAGTCGGGAAGCTTCCCCATCACCTGCTGAAACATGGGCAACGAGACTTCCATCAGATCGCAGTCGGTCAGCGCCTCTGCCGATGCCGAGCGCGGCTCGCCGTCCAGGAACGCAAGCTCGCCGATGATCTGGCCTTGGCGCACGACATCCAGCTCGATCGGGTTTCCACTCTTCTTCTTGAAGAGGCGAAGCATACCGGATTTGAGCAGGTACATCGACTTGGAACTCTCCCCTTCGGCGAACAGAAGCTCGCCTTTCTTCAATCGGCGCGTGGCCGGAGGTGCGGGAGGGGCATCATGGGATTGAGCTGGAAGCGCCATACTGGACTACTCATCGGCAGTCCGCACTCAACTGTTGAGCCGACTACTGAAATGGATCGTGTGGCCAATCCAAGCCTGTGTCCGCAAGGGACCTCGCGTTCTGCACGACTACGGCTACGATTAAAAGAAGGGACAGGGATTAACTTGCCCCCTCCTCTTCACGTGAGGAGGGCAGTATCGTTCGACAAATTCCTGACTCACGGGTTTCAATTTACGTGCCTAACCGAGATTTAGAGACGCTACGATTTAACGCAGGTCCGCGTCTCTAGCCGTGTGGTATTCATGCGTTGTGGAATCGACTGACCTCGCAGCTTTCTACCGAAGCGTATCTTCCTGGCCGACTAGCGAGGCTGAGCTCGGCATTGTCGCGAGCGAGCTGGCAAAACTCATTGAGGTTCCGTTTATTGCGCTCTACGCGCTAGATTTGGAGAACGGCGTGGAGCGGCTTGGACTGAACCACGGTGCACGAGCCGAACCCGAGGAAGTGAAAGAGCTGATTCGCGCGCAACTCGCGCTCATGCCTGAGGGCGATTCGCTTAGCCCGCGCAGCTTACAGAACCAACGCGAACGCATCGGAAGCCATGTCACGATCCAGAGCATCTCGAGCGAACTGAAGATCAGCTCGAACCCGCGCGATAGCCGCTTGAGCCATCAGTTTGGCTGTGTGGTGGTGGGCTCGGAAAAAACGCTTTCGTCCAAAGACGAGATCCTACTCATGGCGGCCGTCCAGCGTCTTGCTGAGCTCGCGGAAGTATCGCGCTTCGAGCGGATGCTTGGAATGCGCAGCCAGTTTCTCTCGATCGCGTCGCATGAACTTAAGACCCCGCTCACCGCGATCTACGGTATCCTTCAGCTCCAGGAGCGCATGCTGAGGCTCAAGCGCCAGGAAGCCGAAGTGCTTCAGCCCGACAAGCAGCATTCCTATCTCAAGATGGTCATTCGCCAAGTCGAGCGCCTGAACGAGCTGATCGACGGCCTGCTCGATGTCTCGCGCATCCAGAATGGCCGCTTCATGTGCGAGCCTTCTGATTCCGATGCGGTCGTCGTGCTGAACGAGGGCGTCACCTCGCGGTTGAATGTGATTGCAGGCGAGGCCGGCGTCTCGATTCATATCGATTCTCCCGCGCAGCTCAAGGCCTGGATCGATCCGGTGCGCTTCGAGGAAGTCGTGACCAATCTCGTGATGAACGGGATCCGCTTCTCGCCGGAAGGCGGGATCGTCCGCGTGAAGCTTCGCGAGGAACCCAATGGCTTCAAGCTCATCGTGAAAGATCAAGGGCCGCCGATCGCGCCCGAGGATCGCGAGCGCGTCTTCCAGCCGTTCGAGCGCGCGCAGCGCACGGCGCGACTGGGTGGCCTCGGGCTCGGTCTCTTTATCTCTCGCCAGATCGCGCAACTGCATCAGGGGACCGTGACGCTGCTCGAGAGCCTGCCAGGCCAGGGCAACACGATCGAGGCGTTCTTCCCGAATCGCGCCTCGCTTCATGCGATTTCCGCCTGAGACTTATTTTTTCGGATTGAGCGGTACGAATTTCATCACGTCCGGAGCGCGTGTCGCGCCGTTTTCGTCGGCGATGTCCTTTTGATGCAAGTTCATCCGGCGGGCGATGTCGGCCTGGGAGTCGCCGTGAAGCACGCCAAGCAGGAGCTCGCTTAGCATCGGTACGTCCTCGGTGAAGTAGGTGACGTTCTCAGAGCCGACGTAGGCGGTCGAAGAATTTTTTCCCTTCAGAGCGCCTTCGTAGAATTTCTTGAAATGCTTGAGGCTCGAGCAGGAGAAGCTACCGATCAGGATCGGCGCTTTCGGCGCGGCCTTTAGATAGGGCTCGAGAGATTTCATCCCCGGCTTTAGCCGGTGGTAATGCTCGTAGTCCGTGTGCCCGTTTGCGAGCAGCACTGGGGGATAGGGATCGGGACCGCCGCCATCGCGAGAATGTCCGACGTAGATGAATCCGTCGGCGTCGCGGACCGCGGCCTGCGCGAAGGTTTCGCTCAGTCGGCTTTGCTCCCCTTGGTGTTCCTTGTTCTTCGCGATCTCACCTTGGGTCGGGAAGACGATGCTGTTGCGGACGGCGATCCGAATGTACCCCTCGCCGCTCCAGGGATGCCCTTGCATGACGAACATCTCGCTCTTCGTGTCCGGCCGATAGTCGGCGGGCATGCCAAACTCTGTCGGATCGAAGGAGTAGACAGGCTCGTAGCCCATCGCGACGAGTGACGTCCAAAGGTCATAGTACATGCGCTGGTTGTCGAAATGGCTCTGCTGGTCCTCCTTGCGGAAGTAATCGAATGACCCGATCAAGATGCGCAGATCGAGCACGCCATCGTCCTCCTGCCGCTCACGCGCGCCAAGCTGGAGCGCGTCCATGAAGGTGGCTGTCGGGATAGCGGCCGCGGAGGTGGCGTTTTTTTTTGGAGACTTGGCTTCAGCGAGCGACGGATGCGTGAGCGAGAGCAACATCGGCAAGCAGGTCGCCCAGCGCCGAAAAACAGGTGAATTTGTCATGAAGATTACCCCGGACGGGAGTTATCACGCTCTGCGTCATGAGACAAGCGCTTTATGAAAAAACCTGAAGCGACGGTCGCGGCGACTGTTCCCCAAAAAGCCCAAAAGTGCCAGTGCGAGGGAGAATCGAAACGCACGCTCTCAAGATTGAATCCGTCAATCACGAGCTTGCCGCCGATCTCGAGCACCAGGATATAGGCGATCGCCTCGAAATTTGGGAAACGATCGATGATTTTGATGAAGCCGCCGGCGGCGAAGCGAAGCAGGATGACGCCGATCATTCCGCCCGTGAAGACAATCCAGATCTTCCGCGTCACCGCGAGCGCGGCGAGGATCGAATCGGCTGCGAACGCGATGTCCATCAGCTCGATCGACAGCACAGTCCGCCAGAAACTATGGGTTTTCGCCGCCCGCGCATTCGCGGCGGGATCGCCTCGGGAAGCCTTCCGCTTCAGCAGATACTTGCCGCCGATGAAGATCAAGTAGGCACCGCCTACGAACTTCAACCAGTGGGCCTGCATCAAGTAACTGACCAGGAAAAGCGCGGAAAGGCGGAAGATCGCGGCACCCCAAAGCCCGTAAGTCAGCGCGCGGCGGTGCTGGTTCTGAGGCAGGGGGCGCACCAGGATCGCTAGGACCAGGGCATTGTCGATGGAAAGGATTCCCTCGAGGAAGACCAGGAACCCGATGAGGAATAAGTCCTGAAAGGCGAACACTTACGGATAACCTACCGTTGAGGAGGTGATCGAACAAGTTGTTTAGTTGAGTATTTGACTAATTGCGTTAAATTAGTTAAATAGGCTCTGTGAAACATCTCAGGCTCCCGACTTTGCTCTTCGCCGCAGCGTTGTTCGCCGTTGGATCGGCTCATCCCGCCAGCGCCCGAACGCATGGCCCCGCGCAGTTCAGTTGCCAGACCTATTACACTTTCAAAGGACTAGCCGATCCCGCGGCCGCCCTCGAGGCGGTCGAGGAGAAGACTCCTCGCGCCGTGAGCGAAGGCGACACGGGCATGCAGTCCGCGCATCTCGAGCTCGCGCGACTGGACCGTACGGTCGACGTCACCTTCGGCCTGGACGGCAAGATTCTCGTCGTCGTCGGAAAGCTCTCGACGGGCGACGTGCAGCGCTCGGTGCCGATCGCCAACGCCTACGAGATGCTCGAGACCGGCGAAGTCATGTCCGTGCTTCCCGTCAGCCGGAAGCAAGAAAAGTCCGTCATGCAGGATTTGCTGGGCGGCGTGAGCGCCGTCGCAGTGCAGGGCGCGGAAGTAGTCTGCGAACTGACCATATCCCAATAGAAATTGCAGAGACCCGGGGGTAGGATCGCCCCCAATGAAATCATTTCGCAGTTTTCTCGTCGTGGCGCTTGGTCTGCTTTCTGCCCTCGCTGCATCAGCCGCTCCGATCTCCTACGCCTCCTTCGGCAAGCGCCCGAAGCTGGTTCTTGTGCTCGTGATCGATCAATTCCGGGCTGATTACCTGACGCGTTTTCGCAGCCGCTTCGTTCCCGCAACCGGCACCGCGGGCGAGGTGGGCGGCTTCAATTACCTGATGTCCCGCGGGGCTTACTATCCGTTCGCGCAGTACGACATCATGCAGAGCCAGACGGGACCGGGGCATGCGACGATTCTGAGCGGCTCTTATCCTTACCAGTCGGGCATCCCTCTGAACTACTGGTGGGAGAACGGCAAAGGGGAAACCTACTGCACGGGCGACGCGGACGCGCCAATCGTCGGCGTACCGGCCGATTCGAAATCGCAGGGCATGTCGCCCCGGAACTTTCGCACCGACACGGTCGGCGACGAATTGAAGAACGCAGGTTACCCTTCCAAAGTGGTCACGATCGCGATCAAGGACCGCGCCGCCATCCTGATGGGCGGGCATCGCGCCGACCTCGCGCTCTGGTTCGATTCGAAGGCATTTCACTGGGTTTCGAGCAAATATTATCTTCCGGACGCGAAACTGCCGAACTGGGTGACCGGCTTGAATGAAGGGATCAAGGCGTCGCAGGGCAAGGAATACGAATGGAAATCCGCGGGCCCTGGAACTGGCCTGACTTTGGGTGGGGACAAGTTCGCGCGCTCGACCCAGGTCGGTGGCAAGGAATCCCTGAGCTTTCCTTACGGACTCGAGCTGACGGAACTCGCCGCGGAAAGCGCCCTCCAAGCGATGAAGCTCGGCGCGGGTTCCGCAACGGACCTTCTCGCGGTAAGCTTCTCCTCTCACGATTATATGGCTCACGCTTACGGCCCCAATACTCGCGAGCTTGAAGAGATGACTGTGCAGGAGGATCGCCAGATCGCTCGCCTCTTGAACGTGATCCGGAGGCGCCTTCCGGGCGGTCTGAAAGATGTCGTGATCGCGCTGACCGCGGATCATGGTGGGCCGCCAAGCCCGGCTTATCTCAAGACCGTGAAAATGCCCTCCGACTACATGAGCGAAGATCAGTTCAAGAGCGCGGTCCAGGCCCGCCTGAATGAGAAATTCGGTAAGCCCGGCGGCAAAGGCGATTGGATCAGCTTTGTCGACAGCTTGAATTTCTGGCTCAGCCCGGAAGCTCTCGCGGATCGCAAAGTCGCGCCGGCCGACGCCGAAGCGGAAGCGAAAAGCGTACTGCTCGCCCAGCGCGGGGTCGCACAAGTCTTCACGCGCGCCGACTTTATCGCGCGCAAACTCCCTCAAGGGGTTTTCGAACGCCAGATCATGAAAACTTTCTTTGCGGCCCGGAGCGCTGACATCACGGTCATCCCGCGCCCGTTCTATATGAATGACGAGGATCCGGTCGGTCATCAGACCGGATATGTCTACGACCGTACCGTGCCTCTGATCCTTGCCGGCGCGCGCCTGAAGCCAGGAGTCTATTCGGAGCGGGCCGAGATCGTGGACCTGGCTCCCACGCTGGCGTTCCTTCTCGGAGTGTTGCCTCCCGCCACTTCCGAAGGCCGGGTTCTGAGTGAAGCGCTGACGGATTTCAAAGCGGATGCGAAGTAAGGGGTCCCTGCTCCTGCTTCTGGTCGCGGCTCAGGCGGCCCTCTGGGCTCCCGTGCCCCGCGCCCGGGCTGACGGGCTGGATCTGCATGCTCACCTTTTCTTCTATGACGGAACTGGGCTGCCGTTCTTCGACGGTTTCGCAGGCCGCGTTTCGGTCGATGATTGGAGCGAGCGCATCGGCTCCAAGGTCAACGCGGGCTCATTGGAGGTTTCCGGGGCTTCCATCGTGGTGGTCTCACTTTACGCTCATCCGCTCTTCCTGGTCTCGCAGCGTGAGTCCGTGCGCCGGCAGATCGCAGTGGCGGAGGAGTTCCTCCGCTCTCATTCCGCCTGGGGCCTAGCGAGGAGCGCGGCGCAAGCCCGCGCGCTTCTGAAGTCGGGGCGCAAAGCGCTGGTCCTTTCGCTGGAAGGGGCATCCGGGATTCTCGAGTCGGAAGCCGACCTGAAGGCATTCATCGACGATCAGGGGATCAGCATAGTCACCCCCATGCATTTCACCGACGACGAGTTCGGCGGAGTCGCCTTCATGCCGGGGCTCGCGGTGCTCGCCTCGCCTATCGCCTGGATCCGCTCGCTTTTCTCGCCCGTCCGCGACTCGGGTGGCGTGCGAATCAATCCGAACGGGCTAACGAAGCGAGGTGAGTGGCTGATCGGCGCACTCGTCAAGCGAGGCGTCTGGATCGATTACGCGCACGCCTCCGACGCCACACAGGCTGCGATCCGAAAGCTCTCTTCTCAGCCCCTTCTTTATACGCACACGATGCTGCGGAAATACTATCGCGCCGAGCGTGGCATTTCGAGCGGGCAACTCAAGCTCGTCACCGAGAGAGGGGGGATGATCGGGCTTCTTCCCTCGGAGGACATGCTGAGAGGCACCGAGGTGAGCGCCGAGCTCTGCGCGCCCGCCTGCCCCTGGTGCGAAGGCGGCGTGCCGGCGCTCCTTCAGCAGTTCTCGGAAATTGCTCATGTGGTTGGACCGGCGTCCCTCGCGCTTGGCAGCGACATCAATGCTCCGCTCCAGCTCATCAAGCCCGAATGTGGCGGCAGACTGGGATTCAACGAGTACAGCGATCTTGCGCGCCTTTGGGAGGTCCTCAGGACAAGGGCGCGGTACCGATCGGGAGAGGCTCTCGAGCGTTTCCTGTCGCTCTGGGCGAAAGTCCGACCCTGACGCTCCAGCGAACACAATCAAGTCCTGTCCGAACGCTCAGACTGTCCTGACGGGGGGTCTGTAGGCTCATGAGTGGAACCATTGGAGGGTTAACTCATGTTGCAAGCGATTGCCCCGGTATTTGAGCCTGCGAAGAGAGCGGTCCGGCACTGGAACTCATTCGTTTCTCTGCAGCAGCTGAAGCACACGGGGTACGCTCCTCGAGTG
>JAYVOO010000192.1:0-7678 GCA_043757905.1 Oligoflexia bacterium | reverse complement strand
GCAAATCCGGCCTCCTCTGCCTTTACGAGGCCCATCGCCAGGAAGGCGTGCAGACCATCGCGCTTGATTACAGTCAGGACGCGGTTGAGCGGCTCTCCAGCCTCTCGTTCGTCGACGAGGTGATCCAGGCTGACGCCCGCAACGCCGCCGACGTGATGGACAAGGTCTGGAAGGTCACCAAGGGCCGCATGGCCGACGTCGTGATCAACGTCGCCAACATCCCCGAGACCGAGATGGCCTCGATCCTTTCTTGCCGTTCGAAAGGCATCGTCTACTTCTTCAGCATGGCCACGAGCTTCACGCGCGCGGCTTTGGGCGCGGAGGGCGTGGGCGCGGACGTGGACCTGAGGATTGGCAACGGATACACCGAAGGGCATGCGGAGCTTGCGCTGGATCTTGTTCGCGCGAGCCCCGAGATCCGCGAGATATTCATGAGGCTTTATGGCGCATCTGAAGCTGGATAAAGCGAAGATCGACCGCTGCCGCCAGATCGCGCGCACGGTCTCCGTCCCGATTGAGAAGCTGATCGACACGCACACGACGGTCGCGATCGAGCGCGCGGTTCTGCGCCTGATCGGCGTGGACGGCGCGCACCGGCAGGCAGGCGGCATGTCAATCCCGTACGTGAACCTCATTTTGGAGAATCTCCAGAGGGAAAAGGCGCTCGGAGTAGGTGTCCTTCACTGGTTCGTCAACGGGATGATTCAGAAGAAAATGCCGGCCGCGGAGCTCGCGGCCGCGGTCGCCGAGGGTAAGGTGGATCTTCTGAAACTTCCGCGGGCCGCGGAGGCTGAGGTCGTGAAGAAAGCGCGTGAGATCTGCCAGCTCGCGCGCGACAATCTGATCGCTCAGCGGGAGCTGCGCGATCGGGTGCGCCTTGAGACCGGCGACCCGTTCGAAGCGAGTGGGAAAAACGGGCCGCTGCTTTACGTGATCGTCGCCACCGGCAACATCTATGAAGACGCGATTCAGGGCCGGGCCGCCGCCCAGGCCGGCGCCGACGCGATCGCCGTCATCCGCTCGACTGCGCAGTCTCTGCTCGATTATATCCCGCACGGCGCGACGACGGAAGGCTTCGGCGGAACGTACGCGACGCAGGCTAATTTCAAGATCATGCGGGACGCATTGGACGACGAGAGCCGCAAGCTCGGGCGCTACATCCGGCTGACGAACTACTGCTCGGGACTCTGCATGCCAGAGATCGCGGCCCTGGGCGCGATGGAGCGCCTGGATTTCCTGTTAAACGACGCGATGTACGGTATCCTTTTCCGCGACATCAACATGAAGCGCACGTTGATCGACCAGCATTTCTCCCGGCGGATCATCGCGCTCTCCCGGATCGTGATCCACACGGGCGAAGACAATTACCTGACCACGGCCGACGCGATCGAGAACGGGCACCAGGTGCTGGCGTCCCAGTTCATCAACGAACGATTCGCCCTCCACGCCCGCATGACCGAGGATCTCATGGGCCTGGGCCATGCCCAGGAGATGAATCCTGAGCATCCGAACGTCTTTCTGCTCGAGATCGCGCGCGCGCAAATGACCCGCGACATTTTCCCTAAGTCGCCGATCAAGTTCATGCCGCCCACCCGTTTCAAGTCGGGCGACATCTTTTACAGCCACTTGATGGACGCGATGTTCAATTTCGTGGGGGTGCTGACGGGCCAGACGATCCAGCTGCTCGGCATGGCGACCGAAGCGATGCACACTCCTTTGCTTCAAGATCGGTGGATGTCGATCAAGAACGCCAAGTACATCTTTGGCGGCGCCAAAGACCTGGGCAACGAGATCGAGTACAAGCCTGAAGGAATCATCTCGAAGTTCGCCGCGAAGGTGCTCGACGAGACGCTCGCGCATCTCGAGATGATCGATCGAGAAGGACTTTATGGCGCGATCGAGCAGCGTGCATTCGCAGAGGTCCGACGCACGGAAACGAGCGGCAAAGGCTTTGACGGCGTCATTCCGAGGGAGAAGGGGTATCTGAACCCTTTCTTCGAGCTCCTATGAAAGCACCGAAGAACGCGCGCGAGCCAAAGACGGAGACGCCCGTCGAGAGGACCGCGGCAGCAAGTTCTGCCGACGCGAATATCGCGCAGGTCAACCTCAAGAAGCTTCGGCCCTATGGCGACATCATGGACGACGGCACGGTCCAGCTCGCCTTCACGCTTCCCGTCGAGGTTTCGCACGAGGCGCGCGAGGCTGCGATCCAGCTCGTCGCGAAGATGGGTTATGAGCAGGTCAAGGTCGCGACGATGGAGAAGGCCGCCAACGGCTTCGCTTTCTTCGTCATCTACGGCAGGCTCCTGCATACCGTCGATTTCACCCGCATCCACGTCGTCAAGGTTGAGGCCGCCAAGCGCTCGCGTGAGGAGATCGACCAGATCGTGGCGGAAAAGATCGGACGCCGCCTGATCATCCTGGGCGCGTGCACGGGCTTCGACGCCCATACGGTTGGCATCGACGCGATCATCAATATGAAGGGCTTCGCGGGCGATTACGGCCTCGAGCGCTACCAGGGCCTGGACGCGCGCAATCTGGGTGCCCAGGTGCAGAATGAAGACCTTTTAAGGATGGCCTTACAGGAAAACGCCGACGCGATCCTCGTGTCGAAGGTCGTCAGCCAGCACAACATCCACATCAAGGACATGAAGGACCTCATGTCCAAGGCTGAGAAGATGGGCCTGCGCGACCGCTTCATCTTCGTCGCGGGCGGGCCGCGCGTCACCCATCCGATGGCGCTCGAGTGCGGCTTCGACGCGGGCTTCGGTGTGGGCTCCCGGCCCTCCGAAGTCGCAAGCTACGTCGTCGAGGAGTTCTTGCGCCGCAAGGAGCAGGGGGATAAGACTGCTTCTCAGCCGGTCAAGACCGCGAAGAAAGCCAAACGCAGATGAAGTCCAAAAAATCCAAAACACCCGTCTCCGCAATGCTCATTGGCCGCGAGGAAGAGCTCTCGCAGCTTCATGCCTGCCTGGGCGCGAGCCGCAACGTACTGCTCGAGGGCCCGGTCGGAGTGGGCAAGACCCATCTTGCGATCCGCGTCTGCGAGGAGTTGGGCACTGAGGTTTTCCGCATCGACGGCGACAGTCGCTACAGCGAGCAGAAACTCACGGGCTGGTTCGATCCGCCGTCCGTGATCAAGAAGGGCTTTACCGCTGAATCGTTCATCGCTGGCCCTCTGGTCGAGGCGATGCGTGAGGGCGGCGTTCTCTTCATCAACGAGCTGAACCGGTTGCCTGAAGGCGTCCAAAACGTGCTCCTCCCCGCGATTGACGAGCGCATGATCCTCGTGCCCCGATTGGGCGAAGTACGCGCGGCCAAGGGTTTTCGCGTCGTGGCCACCCAGAACCCGAAAGAATTCGTCGCCACCTCGCATCTGAGCGAGGCGTTGCTCGACCGTTTCGAGCTGGTCGTACTCGATTACCAGTCCGAAGAAGACGAGTTCCGCATCGTAGAAGGCCGCGTGCCGGACGCTCCTGGTCAGCGGCTTTCGCTTTCGCGCGCGAGCGTGCGCCTGACCCGCATCACGCGCGATCATCCACGCGTCCGCCGCGGGGCCTCGATCCGCGCCGCCCTCTCGATCGCGGAAATCGCGCAAGTGCTGCTCGCGGGCGGCACATCGTTCGAAGACGCGTTTCTCAAGGCTGCCCTCATGGCGCTGCCGACGCGGATCGAGATCGAACGCGAAGCGGAAAGTGATCTCACGGGACGTGAGGAGGTCGAAGAATTGCTCCGCGAATGGGTTGCCGAAGTCCTGGCGAGTCTCGCCGATGGCGGAGACTTAAAAAAAAAGACCCGTTGAAGGATCGGGGCATCCTCGTCCAGTCGGAGAGCGCGTTTAAGAGCATCTTTAGCCGGCCGCAGCTCGACCAGGCACCCAAGGCGCCGGAGATGTTTTTTCCGCCTGAGATGTTCAGCGGCGCCATCGAGATGGCTGAGAGCGAGTCGGCCTCTGATCTCGCGTCGGCGAGCGCGTGGGATGTGGCCACGCGCTATCATGAGTTTAAAGCTAAACCATCCATGAAGAAGATCGTGCGCATCCTGCGCCGGATTTCGGCAGATGCGATCCTCGAACGCGCGCGCGAAGTTTTGGGTGCGGTCGTTCATCCCACCGACCCCCGCAGCGTGCCGCTTCGCGAAGTGCCGGGGGGCGTGGAGCAGGTTGATTTCGATTTCGACGAAACGCTCGAAAACTCTGCGATTCAACTCGGCACGGACCTCCTGCCTCTGACCGAGGACGACCTCTGGATGAGCTACCAGGTACATCGCCGGCAACCCGTCGTGCTGACCGTGGATACGAGTCTTTCGATGACGGGCGAGAAGCTCGCGCTGACCGCAGTCGCCCTCGCGGTCGTGCTGCTGCAGTTCCCGGACGATCCGGTCGGGATCATCGCGTTCGAAAATGAAGCCGCCATCCTGAAGCGCCCAGACGAAAGGCTCACGCTGCAGGAACTCGTCGAGCGCTTCATCGACGTGCCGGCCCAGGGCTATACTCATCTGGAGGACGGGATGCGCGCGGCGCTCAAGCTCGTGAAAAGCGTCACGAGCAGCGGTCGAAGTCGGCCCCCTTCGACCGTGCTGCTTACCGACGGTAAGTACACGGCCGGGCGGGATCCTGCTTATCTGGCGCCCCGCTTCCCGCACCTCGTCGTTCTGAAAATGGGAAATGAACGCGCGAGCCTGGATCTCTGCCGGGAGCTAGCGCAGAAGGGGCACGGGGCGCTTCGGGAGGTCGACGACCTCGAGGCATTGCCCGGGATCATGTACGGCGTCGTCAAGGACCTGCTGCGCGGACGATCCATTGCATAGTCGGCCCGCCTCAAGTAAGTTCAGGCCATGAGAGACGATTACAAGATCAAGGAAGTCACGGGGAAGCTCGAGGTCGAAGTGGAGAAGAAAGTCATCGATCGCCTGATCCTGATGGAAGGCTATTCGAAACTCACGCGCTCGGAGATCACGAACGTCGCGCTCAAGCGCTTCATCTCCCAGCACAAGGATTTTATGCCGCCCGACGAAGGCAAGCGCTGAGCGCTCCCGTTCAAGGGTGAGCCGAGGGCGCGCTAGACGGTTCCGCGGAAGGCTCGGCCGAGGGCTCCGGCGTGATGTTCTTCACGTTTTCGAAGAAGGTGAAGGAAACTTTGGTCAGACGCTCGCGAGCTCGAGAACCGGCTTCCGTGTCAGCGGATTTGTCCTCGATCACAAGCTCCCAAGCCTTCATATCCGTTGAAGGCTTAGTCTCGAAGCCGATCTCGAACTGGGCGACGTCGGCGATTTCCTTCTTGTCGGAGGAATGCTCGAACGCGAGCGAGTTGGCGGAGGTCTTTGGAATCCCGCCCTCGAGTAAAAGTGAGGTCCTACCAGTCTTCTTGAATTCCTCGAACTGGGATTTGGACTCATCCGCCGATAGCGTGATGCGGACGGCGTCGACCGGAAGCTCTTTATCTTTCGCGTTGTCATCCAGCTTGGAGACCGTCACGACAAAGGTGCTACGCTCGGTGGCCGCGCCGGGCAAAGGCCGAAGCGACGAAAGTTTGTCCAAGCTCGGCGTGACCGGGCTGCAGGCCGTGAAGAGCACGGCGAAGGCGGCGAGCGAGAGGCTGGATTTGTAACGATCGAGTTTCTGGTACATCTTAAATTTTTCTCCCCATACATCAAACTCACGAGTTCCCAGGTAACCTATTCCACTTTTCATGCCGCGCGTTATTGGCGGTAGAGTCAGGATAGGACTAGAGAAAAAGGAGAGTTAGAGGGCGCAAATTCAGTGGTGTCATAACGCACTGCGCAGTCCGTGGTCAAGTGTACACGGTGGGCGCAAAAAGGTGGTCCCCACCTTTTTAAGTGGTGGACTGGTCGATCAGCTCGGCGATGTCCATCACGCGAACCTTGTCCTGCATGTCTTTCGACTTCACGCCGTCGTTCATCATGGTCATGCAGAACGGGCAAGAAGACGCGATGACGCCGGCCTTCGTGTCGAGAGCCTGCTCGGTGCGGGCGATGTTGACGCGCTTGCCGATGGTCTCCTCCATCCACATGCGGCCGCCGCCGGCGCCACAGCACATGCTTTGGTCGTGGTTGCTTTTCATCTCGACCATGCGGACTGAAGGGAGCGACTCGATGACCGAGCGGGGCTGTTCGTAGACGTTGTTCCAGCGGCCCAGGTAGCAGCTGTCGTGGAAGGTGACCGTTTCGTCAAAGGCCTTGGTCGGCTTGACCTTGCCTTCATGGATGAGTTGACCGAGGAATTGCGAATGATGGAGAACTTCGTAATTGCCGCCGAAGTCTTTATATTCGTTCTTGATCGTGTTGAAGCAGTGCGGACAGGCCGTGACGATCTTCTTCACCGCATAGCGGTTCATCGTCTCGATATTGGCCTTGGCGAGTGTCTGGTAGAGGTACTCGTTGCCGATGCGCCTTGCGGGGTCGCCCGTGCATTGCTCTTCCGTGCCGAGGATCGCGAACTTGATCTTAGCCTTCTTCAAGACGCTCGCGAACGCCCTGAGCACTTTCTTGTTGCGGTCGTCGTAAGAGCCCGCGCAGCCGACCCAGAGAAGCACGTCGACGTTGGACGCGTTGCCCGCCTCGGCCATCGTCTGAATGGACATGCCTTCGGCCCAGTTGGCGCGGTCACCGGAGGAGAACGCCCAAGGCGTCGCGTTGGTCTCCATGTTCTTGAATACGGCCTGCACTTCAGGTGGGAACTTGGATTCCATCATCACGAGGTTGCGGCGGATGTCGTAGATCTTGTCGGTGTGGCCGATGAAAACAGGGCAGGCGACCTCACAAGCGCGGCAAGAGGTGCAGGCCCAGATCACGTCCTCGGTCACGTTCTCGTCAATCACGTGCGAGACTTCGTCGAACTTCCCGGCCAGGATCTTCTCCTTGTTCCGGTACATATTCTCCTTGAGATCGAGGATCAGCATCTTGGGAGAGAGGGGCTTCTGGGTATTATGGGCCGGGCAGAGATCCTGGCAGCGCCCGCATTCTGTGCAGGAGTAGTAATCGAGTGAGTCCTTCCAGGTGAGGTCAGTGACCTTGGCGGCGCCGTACTGGGTGACGGTCTCGTCCTCGAAGTTGATCGGCTTCATGGCCTTCTCGCGCGTCAGGTGCTTGAGGAAGGTGTTGGGGCCGGCGGCGACGATATGCAGATGCTTCGAGCTTGGGATATAGACGGAGAAGCTGAGTACGATCAGCATATGGATCCATTTGAAAAACGTGCCGAAATCATGGTTTGCGTCGGCGCTCAGGCCCAAGCCGGAGAGCACGCCCGCGAGCGCTTTCGAGGCAGGCATCGAGTCCGCGTACCAGGGGCCGTCGCCCAGAATGTGGAAGGCGTTCATGAAGAGAATGGAGACCATGAGCGATCCCGTGAGGATCAGAACGATCGTCGCGTCGGTCGACTTGCCCAGGCCCTCGGGCCGGATAATGAAGCGACGGTAGCAGGCGTACAGTACCGCGAGCAGGACCGCGGCCGTGAAGAAGTCTTGCATGAGCGCGAGGCCCGAGTAGAGCGTTTCGCCGATGAACTGGAAGTTGGCGGGCTGGTAGAGCGTGCTGATGAACTGCTCAGTCGTCCCGATCGTGATGACGAGGAAGCCCCAAAAGATTGTCGCGTGCATGATGCCGGCAGAAGGTTTCTTGAGCACCGCCTTCTGGCCGAGCACGTTCGTGATCGTCGTCA
>JAYVOO010000191.1:0-2101 GCA_043757905.1 Oligoflexia bacterium | reverse complement strand
CAGCGAAAGAATCGGAACAGGGATCAGTCGTGCCCTATGTTTTCGGCTGGTTCTTAGGCGTGCCCACTTCAGTCTTATTTCTGATTTTCGTTCTCCGTGGATGTCATTGAGCGGGGCGGGCCCGGCATTTTGACAACTTCATTCCATTAACTCAAACCGACTGCACTTTACGGAGACTTATCCCATGAATACTACTTCAGATCATACCGCGTTTGCGTCAGGCACTCATCTCTGCTGGCGCTCTGTTGCAGCGGGCACCCTGGTGGCCCTCTTAGTTTATGCGACTCTATCGGCGCTTGGTGCTGGAGTCGGCGGATTTACCGTCGCTCACATCATCGATAAGAATGAAAGCACCTCAGGCCTGCTGGCAGGGGCTGCTATCTGGCTCGCCGTTTCCACCGTAGTCTCTCTGTTTTTGGGTGCCTACTTTGCTACCCGCTACTCCAGTGTGAGGCACAAACAGATTGGGGCGGCCCAAGGAATCCTGATCTCAGCCGTGTTCTTCTTTATTGTCCTGCACAGTTCCGGAAGCTCCATCGGAAACTTGTCTTCATTTGCGGGAAATATCGCGGGTCAGTCTCCAGCTACGGCACAAGCCGAGGAAGCTGCTCGACTGATTGGCGATGCCGGTTGGACTCTCTTCGCGTCTTTTGTTTTCGGGATCGCCGCTGCTACGCTGGGCGGTCTTGAAGGTGTGCTCGGCAATCGCAAGCGGCCATTCGCGCAGACTGCCTAGCGTTATCCAGTCGAGACGGGCCGGCAAACCCAATTTGAGGAGCCGGCCCGGAGCCTCACCTGCGTGAGGCTCTCAGTCCTTCGGCTTGGGCTCTAACGCTAAAACACTCGGGCGCTTCTTCATTGGACCTGGTCGGACACCGTGGGACGGCCGCAGAGCTCTTGAACCTTCTGGAGAAGAGGTTCAATCGACAGCGGCTTCGACAGCGCGCCCGCCGTAGCGAGCGGAGTTGGATCTTGAATGCTAGCGGTAGGACTGACCGCGGAAATCACGACCACTTGATGCGCGGCAAATCGAGCGTCCTTTTTCTGGGCATCCAGGAACTCCCAGCCATTCATCACGGGCATCATCAGATCCAACAGAACCAGAGAAGGAGTCGGGAGCTTAGCTAGCATTTCGAGGGCTAGCTTCCCGTTCTTGGCCGACTCGACCACGTATCCTTCGCTTTTGAGCGTTTCTTCAAGAGTCTCGCGAATATCGTCGTTGTCTTCGGCGATGAGAATACTTTTACATAGATTCATTTGGGTACTCCGGGGGTTTAGGGGTTGAACGGATTGCCTAGAAAAACCAAGGCTGCTCGGACCAGAGCGCACGGGCGATCTCCTCGTGAGCACCTTGGTTCGGATGGAAACAGTCCATCGCAAGCTCCTCGAATCGAATCTTTCGCTCAGTGAGAGCACGTGTGAAATGGATATCCAGCTCCGGGTGCGCCTTCATGGCCCGCGAGGCAGAATCGACAAGCACCTGGTTTTTGCGCAAAATCGTGTTCAGCGCTATCTGATAGGACTGAGCATCGGACCAGCCCAGCAACGGGTCGCAGAAGTGGAGAAAATGAAGTTGGAGCTGGCTGCAGCTCAGTAGCGGGAAGAGACTCTGATCGGCCACGTCCGGCTCGCCGAGCTGCGGGATATTAGGCAGGCCCACCATCAGGACCCGGATCTTGCGGTCCTGGTGAATGCTGGCAAGCTTTGCGAAGGCACCGTCGAGCGCCAGGCTCATCGCTTCGTCAGTCGCCGCCGCCGGATCTACGTGCCCGCAGCCTTCGTTGGATCCGATCAGGAGCGTGACATAAAGCAGCGAGCGGTATCTGCCCGTGCCCATCGCCTCGACGACGGCCTGCACCTGCTCAGCCAGATGGTCCGTGCCCACGCCCGGAACGGCTGCGTTCAAGGCCTCGACGTCGGCGGTCGGATTAATTTCGCGGATGGAACGCCGAAGCAGAGTCAACTGAGAGACGCCGTTTCCCGTGGCCCACGAAAGTTCCTTATGCTCGTTCAGGTACTGGGCGAAGAGCCCGTCTTGAAAGCGCGAGTCGATGAAACCTGCGATCGCGCTCGTGGGATCTGGATCAGTCGCCGCGGTGTC
>JAYVOO010000190.1:0-2105 GCA_043757905.1 Oligoflexia bacterium | reverse complement strand
GCGGATCGCTTGAAGCAGGGAGACTTCTGCTTCAACTTGTATTTCCAGTTCTTCAGGAATCCGGAGTCGACGAGTATCGAGGACGCGACGGATATTTGGCTGCGTTCTAGCACCGAAAAAAAGTGGTGGGCTGAGTACGTGGTGCCGTCGGAGCTTCGCTGGGATCTCGATTTCAAAAATACGGAATCAAGAAGCAGTTACCTGGAGAGATTCGATCGGAAGCAGGAAGCCCCCCGCGTCCTTGCGGGAAAGCTCGTGATTAAGCAAGTGGCGCCCCAGGACTCAGTCCTGTCCTCGCGGAACAGCCAGACTTGCGAGGATCTCAGTTTCAATCCGTGGAACGGGGACATCGCCCATCACAAACCCCTCGGAATCGTGAGCCGCATGAAACGGAAGGTCTACAACGCTTCCCGCCGCCAGCGTCACGAGCTGAACGGGATCAACGACTCTCAGGTCGAAAGACACTGAACGCCAAGGAGCAACCCTATGTCCCGCTTGAACATAAATTCTCGGCCCACCTTGAAGGCGGGCATGGTCAGTCTACTTGCGCTATTTTTGGCCTCAACCCCTTCTGTTATGGCGGCTGGTGCACCAAATCAGAAAGTCGAGCTCAAGACGAACCAGGGCGTAATCATCGTGGAGCTTTCGGCAGAGAAGGCCCCCGGGAGCGTCAAAAATTTCCTAAAGTACGTGAAGGACGGCTTTTACAACGGCTTAATCTTCCACCGAGTAATCGACGGCTTCATGATCCAGGGTGGCGGGTTCAACCCGAAGATGGTGGAGAAAAAAACACGCGCCAAGATCCAGAACGAAGCCAAGAACGGACTTAAGAACGACAAAGGCACGCTCGCCATGGCCCGCACAGGAGATCCGCATTCGGCGACTTCGCAATTTTACATCAACCTTTCGGACAACGCGTTTCTGAACAACCCAGGCCAGGACGGATGGGGCTACGCGGTTTTCGGCAAGGTCGTCGAAGGCATGGATGTGGTTGAGAAGATCGGCAAAGTGAAGACGGGTACCGCAAATGGAATGGGCGACGTGCCTCTCGAGGCGATCATCATCGAGAAGGCGACACTCCTCAACGCAACGAAGCCTAAAACTGGGACCTGATGCTTTGAATTAGGCAACCCTGAGAGGTAGACCTCCATTTCAGTGCTTTTGCTCGCGCGGAGTTCGTGTTAGATCGGCCAACGGCAACCTATCTAATGGAGAAATCTCATGTCCATCTCGTTCCGCAAGACTTCCGCATGCATCGCCCTGGTCCTCTCTCTGGGAGGCGCAAGCCTCGCTCTGGCGGATACTTTCGAGATCGGCTGGGACCGTCCGGGCTACGATTACTCTAGTTACGACCTCTCCATGCCGCGCGAAATCCTCTGCCAGTGGAAGTGCCAGCAGGACGTAAAGTGCAAGGCGTGGACTTTCGTCAATCCAGGCGTGCAAGGTAAGTATGCGCGTTGCTGGCTGAAGTACGCGATTCCCAAAGCTGTACCCAACAGCTGCTGCACTTCGGGTTACATCGGCCACTAAAAGCCAGTCGAGCGGGTGGCCCATTCCTAACGGCGCGCGGCGGCCGGACTGCCGATCTCAGAAGGTAATCTGCCTGTCGATTTGGACTCATCCAGTGAGTCTGGAAAGATGACGACGCGCGGCCGCCAAGACTTCATGCGAATAGGCCAGAGCACCAAGCTCGGCCTGAGGCGCCCCGGAGATTTGATCCCATGGGCTGCGCGTCCTAAAAACTCAGCCGCAGCCGGAAGTAAAAGCACGAGATCCGACTTCAATGGAAGCACTTGACCCAGTAATACCCAGGACGATTCTGGGCTGATCTCCTGCCTTTCTCATCGTACTTCCTGTCCAACTACGAAGGCGCCGAGCGACAGATCTGGCCTGCAGGTCAACTCCAGTCGTTTTCCCAACGGGCATCCCGCAAGGCCGAGAGCGACGCTACAGAGGCTGAGCTGCTGAAGGATCGCACCCAGATCCATCCAAACTCAGTGCTCACCCAGCTCAGCTCCGTATTTGTTTATATTTCTACGGAAGTCGCCAAAAAATAGAAGAGCAGCGGACGGTGCTGAGTCCTCGGCCCACTGCGGGTAACTTGC
>JAYVOO010000189.1:0-7695 GCA_043757905.1 Oligoflexia bacterium | reverse complement strand
TCGTGCTCTCGGACATCGCCTGCACCGAGCTTGCGCTCCGCAGGCTCCAGCTCTCGGCGCGAGAGAGCGGCGCGAGCATCGCGCTCCTCGTCGCGAAGCCGACCACCGAGCGCAACTGGCCGATCGCGCTCCAGGTGAAAGTCTCCCGCGAAAAAGGCGAGCTCAGCATCTCGATCCTCCGGGGGCGCTCCGGATGACGGAAGAGGCGACGGCCGAGAGCCACGGCCAGCGCATCGCCTGCGTGATCCTGAAGGGCGCGGGGGTAGGCGGGCAGCCCGCGGATCTCGCCGCCTTCGCGCAAGCCTGCCTGCGCTTCTCCCCGCAGCTCGCGCTTCGCGGAAGCGAGGCGGTCTTCCTGGAGATCGGCAAGAGCCGCCGACTCTTCTCGGAGGAATCGCTCCGACTGCGGATTCACGCGCTCGCCCGCCGCTTCGGCGCCCAGGCCCGGGTCGCGATCTCCTCGACCGCGGCGCGCGCGCTCGCGGAGGCCCGCTACGGAGGAACGCTCCCGCTTGAAGCGCTCCACGACTTCGCGTCCCCGTTCGCGCCTGCTAGAAAGGATGCGAAAGCGGCCATTTCTAAAATGATAGAGAAGCTGGGCGTCTTCGGGGTCCGCGATCTCAACGCCTTCGCCCAACTCCCCGCCTCAAGCCTGGCGTCGCGCTTCGGCGAGACGGGCGTGAAGCTTCATACGCGCATCCATCCCGAGACCGAGAAGTTCTGGGAAGAAGCCTGGCCGGGTTACTCGCCGCCCGAGCGCCTCATCGAGCGCCAGGTAACATCGGAGGAATCCGCGCTCGAGCCTCTTCTCTTCGTCATGAAGAGCGTGATCGATCGCGCGATGGCCCGGCTCATGGGCGAGGGCAAGCGCGCGACGCTCGTGCGCGTTCACCTGGAGCTCGAGAAGTGGTCGACGCTGAAATCGCACGCGCGCGAATGGAGAATCTCGCTGCACCTTCCGCAGGGATCGACCCAAGGGCTTCTGCCCATCCTCAAGGAGCGCCTCGATCGCGAGCTCCGGCGCGAGGGGCTGGCCGCGCCCGTCACCGCCGTTTCGTTCGAAGTTCTGGAAACCGTTCCCGGGCACGGAGCCCAGCGGCACTTTTTCGATCATCATGACCAGTTCGACCCTCAAGGTCGAACGAGAATTTCGGAGGAGCAGATGGAAGCATGGAACGCGATCGTTGGACGGCTCTCACACGAGCTGGGCCAAAATGATGGGAAGCCGCAGGTCTTTCAAGCCGAGCTCACGGAGGATTACAAGCCCGAGAAGAGCTGGATCCAAGTCGTGAACTGCGTCGACTCTCCCGATGAGCCCGGCGCCGCACGCGCGGTCCGCGTCTTCAAACGCCCTTCGCGGCTTCTCTCGCGCCCCCTGCCACTGCACAAGCAGGGCGTCGTGCTGACCACTCCCAAAGGAGAGCGCTGGGGAATTCGCAGCTGGGAAGGCCCTGAACGCCTCTCCTCCGGCTGGTGGGACGAGACGGACTCCTTCTGCCGCGATTATTACCAGGTCATCACGCTCTCGGGCGAGACGCTCTGGATCTTTCAAGACCGCGAATCCCGCGACAGTCCCGCCGCCCAGCTTTACCTGCATGGCTACTTTGACTGACTCCCAAAACGCGGCCACGGGCCGCTCGGCCGGGAGTCCGGCCGCTTTTATAGAATTGAAGTGCAGGACGAACTACTCGTTCCTGCGCGGAGCCTCGCAACCCTCGGAGATCATCGCGCGAGCGGCCGCGCTCAACCTGCCCGCCGTCGGCATCGCGGATCGAAACGGCGTCTACGGGATCCCGAAGGCCTATCTCGCGCTCAAGGATCATCCCTCCGTCCGCCTGATCACGGGCGCGGAGGTGATTCTCGCGGACGCGCTCCCTCCGATCACCTTTCTCGCGCGCGACCGCAAGGGCTATGGCCTGCTCTGCCGGATGCTGACGGCGGCGCATGCGGACAAACCGAAAGGCGAAGCGCGCCTGACGTGGGCGGAGTTGACGGACTTTCTCTCGCGCCCGGAGTCGCGCGGGCTGATCGCGCTGCCGGAACCCGCGCCGTTCGACTCGGAAAGCGGCCTCGGCCTGGATTACGGCGCCTTAAGCGACCTCCTGAAAGACCGCCTTTACCTTCCGCTCTGGCGGCATCTCGACGAAGGCGGCGCCGGTCGCACCGAACAGGCGCTCGCGCTCTCCCACCGCTACAACGCTCCGATCGTGGCGACCAACGACGTCCATTATCACGCCCCCGAAAGGCGCAGACTTCAAGACGTGCTCACGGCCACGCGCGAGGGCGTGGCGCTCAAACGCGGCGGCCACCGATTCTTCTCGAACGCCGAGCGCTACATGAAATCGCCCCGGCAGATGAAGAACCTCTTCCGCGACCTGCCCGAAGCGCTTTCCAATACTCTGGAAGCGGCCGAACGCTGCACGTTCTCGCCTTCGGAGCTCCGCTACCGCTACCCCTCCGAGTGGATCCCCGCGCTCCACACGGCCCAGAGCTATCTAACCCAGCTGACGTGGGAAGGCGCGGAGGGGCGCTATCCGGCGGGCATCCCGTCGGACGTGCGCGCGCAGCTCGAGCACGAGCTCCGCCTGATCGAGAGCCTCGCGTTCGCCGATTACTTCCTGACCATCTGGGAGATCGTCGATTACGCGCGCTCCAAGAAAATCCTCTGTCAAGGCCGCGGCTCGGCCGCCAACTCCGCGGTCTGCTATTGCCTGGGCATCACTGCGATCGATCCGGTCCGGATGAACCTGCTCTTCGAGCGCTTCCTCTCGGCCGAGCGCGGAGAGCCGCCCGATATCGACGTCGACTTCGAGCATGAGCGCAGGGAGGAAGTCATCCAGCACATCTACGCGAAGTACGGCCGCGACCGCGCCGCCATGGTCTCGGCGGTCGTCACCTACCGGGGGCGCTCGGCGATCCGCGAGGTGACGAAAGCCTTTGGCATCGAGACGGACAAGCGCGACTACGACAAGCAGAATAACGAGCAGAAAAACGAACCCGCGCCTGCCCGCGGATCAGCGCAGCCGAGCCGCGCCGTGATGGATACGCTGATCGACGAGCTGAAAGGATTTCCCCGCCACCTCTCCATCCACTCCGGCGGCTTCACGCTCTCGGCTGATCCGATCATCGAGACCGTGCCGGTCGAGCCCGCGCGCATGGAGGGCCGCACGATCGTCCAGTGGGACAAGTACGATCTCGATGCGCTGGGCTTGCTGAAGGTCGACGTGCTCTCGCTCGGGATGCTCACCGCGCTCCGGAAGTCGATGGATCTCATCGAAGGGACCGGCGGGCCGCGACTGACCCTCGCCACGATCCCGGCCGACGATCCCACCACTTACCGGATGATCCGCGAGGCCGACACGATTGGCACCTTCCAGATCGAGTCGCGCGCGCAAATGAGTATGCTGCCCAGGCTAAAGCCCGTGACCTTCTACGATCTCGTCATCCAAGTCGCGATCGTCCGGCCCGGCCCGATCGTCGGCAAGATGGTGCATCCTTACCTCAGGCGCCGGCGCGGCCAGGAGTTCGTCGACATCCCCCACCCCAAGCTCGAGCCGATCCTGCGCCGGACCCTGGGCGTGCCGCTCTTCCAAGAGCAAGTCATGCAAATGGCGATCGCCTTGGGCGGCTTCACGCCGGGCGAGGCCGATGAGCTCCGGCGCGCGATCGGCGCGTGGCGCTCATCCGGCTCCATCGACAAAATGGGCCAAAAACTCATGAAGGGACTGATGGCCAACGGCATCCCGCAGGAGTTCGCCGATCGCATCTTCATGCAGATCCACGGCTTCGCCGAGTACGGCTTTCCAGAATCCCATGCCGCTTCCTTCGCGCTTCTCGCTTACGCTTCGGCCTACTTGAAACGGCACCATCCCGCCGAGTTCACCTGCGCGCTCTTGAACTCCCAGCCCATGGGCTTCTACAACGCGCACTCGCTCATCGACGACCTCAAGCGCCACGGCCACCGCGTGCTCCCGCTCGACGTGAATCTCTCCCAGTGGGACTGCACGCTCGAGCCCGACGGAGTGAAGGGTTCGGCGCTTCGCTTGGGTTTCCGTTATCTCTCCGGCATCCGCCAGGACGAGGCTAACCAGATGATCGCGGCGCGCGAGGAGCGCCGCTTCTCGTCGCTCGAGGATTTCCTCTCGCGCGCGCACGTGCGCTCGTCCATGCTCCATCGCCTCGCCTTGGGCGACGCGTTCTCTGTCTTCGGCCTGGATCAGCGCAAGGCGCTCTGGCGGATCCTGGCGGCGAACCAGCAGCTCCCTCTTTTCTCCGGCCACGAGCTCGGGGAAAGCGCGCGCCCGTCTCCCTTCCGCGCGCTCGACACCTACGAGTCGATCTGCGCGGATTACACCGTCTTCAACCTCTCCGCGCGCGGTCATCCCATGGAAGAGATCCGCAAGCGCTTCCCCCGCCTCCCGCGCACGACCACCGCCACCGCGCGCGCAACCCCATCGGGGCGCCGGCTTGAGGTCGCGGGCCTCTCGATCGTCATGCAGCGCCCGCCGACCGCGGGCGGCACCGTCTTCGCGACCCTGGAAGACGAGACCGGAATCCTCGATCTCATCCTCCACAAGGACGTCTTCGAGCGCTACCGCGAGATGATCCTCGAGCACTGCTTTCTGATCGCAACCGGCGCCATCCAACGCGACGGAGACTCGATCAGCCTGATCGTGAAAAGCGTGCGGCCTTTCGGCGTCGACTTTAGCCAAGAATCCGCGCCGCGGCCGCAGCTGAGCCCCGGAGTGACCGGGGGATGAACGTCGCTGGCCGGTCCTAGAAAAGCTCGCGGCAGGCAATCGCGGGATTCTCATCCACGAAACGCTCGACGTCGATCAGCATCGTCGAGCATGAAGAGTTGACTTCGGCCTCGAGCCGGTTGATCGGGCCGAAGTGCTTGCGCAGCACTCGCAGCAGCACCATCGTGTACTCGGCGGCGAAGGCCGGGCAGCTCTTGTTGAATGCCTGGTACTCGGCGCCCGCGCCCGAGCCCACGTTGACGGCGCTTTGGCTCCTGCACGAGGCGCCCTGCTGGAAGACATCCAGGAAGCAGCGATCGGGATTCGCGCGGTATTCGTCATAGAGCTTCCGGAGCTCGGGAGAGGCGCCCATCGAGTCGTAGCTCGCCTGAAAGACTCCAGCCTCGGCGCCGGTCTCGGTGTGGGTCGAAGCCGAGGTATCGTAGCCTTCGCAATACTTGCCCGAGCTTTCCCGCATGCCGAGGCCGAGTCCAAGGGTATAAATCGCGCGCAAAGTCTCGCTGCCGGCGGAATCCGTCCGGACACCGATGCCCGAGAAGCGCTCCGCGAAATGCGTGAGCGCGTCCTTGGCGTCGATGCCGCTGTCGGCCTTGCTCATGACCGCTGCCGCGGAAGTGAGCGAGCCGCGGCCCTCTTCACGGCAGAGACTGCGCGCGAAGCTGAGCGCGATCCCTTTGCTATAAC
The DNA here is from genome assembly GCA_043757905.1 of Oligoflexia bacterium. Lineage (GTDB taxonomy): Bacteria > Bdellovibrionota > UBA1018 > UBA1018 > UBA1018 > JAYVOO01. The sequence goes on along the minus strand of JAYVOO010000189.1, from coordinate 2,251 downwards.
CCGCGGGGGCGCGGCCCCGATCCTTCCAGTTGACCTTCGCGCAGGAGGACGCAGCGGCGATCGCCTGGATGCGATCGATTGTTGCGCCCGATGAGTCCGAATGCGTGGGAGTCGGCGTAGGGGTTGGCGTAGGGGTTGGCGTAGGAGTGGGTTTCGGCGTCGAAGAGGCCGTCGGCGTAGGCTCGGGCTTCGGTTCCGCCTTCGCGAAGGCGTGCGCCTGTTTCTGAAGGAAGAACACCAGGCAGAGGCTGATCACAACAGACTTCATTTGAGTTCCATTCCTTGGAAAGTGAACGAAGATAGTTAACCCATCTTCGGCGGCAATCTTTGCCAAACGACCCGTCCTTGAAGCCAAACGGGCTCTGAATGAACACTAGCACTAAAACAACGCCATGCGTTAGTTAAAATTCACTATGTTAACAATAGTTAATATTACTGGAAAACTCAGATTACTCAGAGCCAACTGAACTCAAGATCATCTTGCACTGCGTCATAATTACCTGTAGAACCTCCCTGAACGTTCAAATGGTCCCCGGAGGTCCTCAGATGAGTTTCCTAAAAAAGATTTCATGCGCGCCTGTTCTCCTGATCGGCGCCGTCGCCCTGCCCGCCTTCGCGGACTACCAGGGCCCCATGCAGGCCGACACCCGCGCGAACGCGGACATCTACTCGCTCTACTGCAACGGCAACCCGGATTCGACCGAGATTCCGTCCGCAAAGTACGCGAACGAAAGAGTGCAGGAAGCCGCGAAACGCCTGAGCGCCGTCGCCCCCCTGAGCTTCTACTTCTATGGCCCGATCAAGAAGGCCTACCAGCTCGTGAACGCGGACGGGACCTACGTCAGGCCACCAGCTGACGCGCCCAATGGCACCACGCCTGAAGCCAACGCCTTCCTCGTCCAACTCTGCGGCGAGTTCCGCGATCGCGCATCGATGATCGAAGCCAAGCTCACCTGGACGACCAAGCTGAACAAGCTTCCGGCCAAGAAGCAGCAGGCGTTCGAACCTTCCAAGAATCCCTGGCTCCAGATGACGGCCTCCTCTTACACCGTTTACCTTGCGTTCTCGCGTGCGCTCTTCTCGGCCAAGCAGGCGCTCACGCAGTCCGCGCCTTACCAGCTTGCGGGCGAGAGCGTCGACCAGCCAGTCAGCGGCACGACCGTCTGCGAGACCAAGTACATCTTCTCGAACTTCATCGCCAAGGGCGTCGCGTTCCCAGGCCTCGACCAGTTCAACTCGGGCCTCGAGCCTTTCGCCCAGGCGAACTGCTCGCTCGACGACCGCGTGGACTTCTACGACTTCCGCGGCGACTCGAACTTCAAGCCCAACTCGCCCGAGTCGAACGGGATGATCTGGTACGCGAAGACGATCGCCAGCCAGTGCCAAGATCCGAGCACCGCGAAAGCCGGCGCCAAGATCACGAACGAAGACTGCATTCGCTATTTCAAGAGCCCCTTCAAGGCCCGCTGGAATGCCGCCCGCGCGGGTCTCGCCGCCTGGCTCTGGCGCGACCGCGGACTTGACCAATACTTCTCCGAAACCGGTTCGCTCGTCACCATCACCCCACACCTGGAAAGCGCGACCCGTCCGTTCGATTTCATCGCCGACACCGCGCAGTCCAAGTTCGACCCGGCCTTCACTCCGGCAGACTTCCAATCGTCCGACCTCGGCGTGAACAAGATCACCCAAGGCAATCCGGGACTACTCTACCGGCTTCTTCGCGACTCCGTGAACCGGCATACCGACTGGTACGCGTCCGGCTACAAGGACGGCGTCGGCATCGATGTCAGCCAGGCCTACTCCCCATTCGTCGCCTCGTCTTACGAAATGAGCGCCTCCAACGGCTTCACTCAGCCCGGCTCAACCGTGAGTTCACCTTCCGACGGCCGCAAGCATTGGATGTTCGTTTTCCGCATCAAAGGCGCCAACTGGTACAACTCGAAGAGCGCGAAGGACGGCCAGCCCGTCGACTTCGATATCAACTGGTTCGATGAGACGTCGCTCGGAAACAACGGACTGGCCGACTCCGAACGCGCCTGGGACCGCCTCGGCACCGCGCTCGAAGGCGATCTCGACTCCATCCTCTATCTCCACAACGTCACGACCAGCGAGACAGCGGAAGACGATGGCTTGCCCCAGCTGGAATTTCCAGGCGGACCCTACACGTCTCCCGCGGTAGTCACGCCTCCGGTAGTCACGCCTCCGGTAGTCACGCCTCCGGTAGTCACGCCTCCGGTAGTCACGCCTCCGG
>JAYVOO010000188.1:0-7717 GCA_043757905.1 Oligoflexia bacterium | reverse complement strand
CGTGGTCTTGCCCGACCCCGAGGGGCCGAGCAGCGACACGAATTTTCCTTCCGGGATCTCGAGGCTGATGCCCTTCAGGACCTGAGTTGTGCCGTAAGACTTCTTGAGTTGTTCAATCTTGATTTTCATTTCAGTATCCGATTTTTCCGCGGCTGAGCAGGCGCGCCGTTTCGTTGAGCAACAGAATCAGCCCGATCAGGATCACCGAGAGCGCGGCGGCCGAGGATTGATCCGCGTAATCCTGTAGGTCGAAGAGCACGGTACCGATCGAGCGAAAAGACGGGCTCGCGAGGAAGATGGACATGGTCAGTTCACCCAGCATCGGGATCAGGATCAGGAAGAAGCCGCCGAGGATCTCGGGCGCGAGGATCGGAAACACGATGCGGCCCCAGGTTTGATGAGGCCTGGCGCCCGAGAGGCGTGCAGCTTCGAGCAACGAGCTCGAGATATTCGAGAGGCCCGTGCGCACCGGTTGGAAGGCCAGGTTCATATGCTTGATCACGTAAGCGACTACTACGATCCATGCAGTGTTGTAGAGGTTGAGCCAAAAGCGTCCCGAGTAGCTCACGATCAGGGCAAGGGCGATGATCGCGCCGGGAGTGGCGACGGGCAGGGCGAAGATCCACTCCGCCCACCGCAGCTGCGATGGCTTACGGGATAAAAGCGCGAGCGAAATTAGAACGAGCACCATGATCACGATCGCGGACAGTGAGCCGTAGAGGAGGCTCCCGTGAAAAGCCGCGCGCGTCTCCGAAAGCTCGAAGAGCACGTAAGTGTAGGAGCGGAGCGAAACCTCCTGGAAGCAGGCGCTCCCATTTTGTTGCAAGCAGCCCGGCTTCACGAGCGTCGTCAAGACAAGCGAAACCAAGGGGGCGGCGAAGAGCGTGAGCTGGGAAAGCCAGAATACGGCCTGGAAAACTCCGAAAGAGAGCACTGATGGACGTGCCCGCGAGGCCTTGGCCGACTTGCCGGAAAGGACTGCGTAGATCCGCTCGTTGCGGTTGGCCCAGGCCGAAAGTACAAGCGGCGGAATCGCGAGCGCGAAGAGCAGAAGCGAAAACGCGGCCGCGCGCGGGAGGCCGTCGGCGCCGCCAACCTGAATCGCCTGGTAGATCTTGTAAGTCAGCGGGTAGACGCGGCTGGGCGCGCCGATCCAAGCCGGGATCGCGAAGGCCGAGATGTTGAGCGAGAAGCAGAGCCCGAGAGCACCGACGATCGTGGGCTTCAGGAGCGGCAGTTCGATCCGCGTGAAGACTCGCCACGAGGATGCGCCTGAGAGCGTCGCGGCTTCGCGAAGAGAGCTGTCGATGCGGCGGATCTTGTTTTCCGCGAGCAGAAACACCACCGGAGCGTGCGCGACCGCGAAAAGCAGCGTCATTCCCCAGAGCCCGTAAAGTCCGAAGGGAAACCGTATCCAGCCGTTCAGTAGGCCCGTGCCGGGATTCCAGGCAACCACGTAGGCGGAGGCGAGCACAAAGTTCGGTACGAGGTAGGGGAGCAGTAGCCACAGGCGCTGCAGCCTCTTGCCTCGCCATTCATGGAGCGCGAATGTCCGCGCGAAGAAGACGCCGATGACGAGCGAGAGTGCCGCGCCGCCGAGACCCGAGGCGAGGGTGACCTCGAGCGACTTCACCAGACCGCCCGACTCTAGGACGTCCCGGATCGCTGCATGATCGACCTGAAGGACAAGCACTCCCAACGGACCGAGGAAGAAGAGCGCGAGAAGGCAGAGGTAAAGCCAGCCCAAGCGAGACTATTCCAGCACGATCGCGGCGAACTTCTTCTTGATCTCTTTGGCGTCAGCCGCGACCTTGCGGATCCGCTCAGGCGTCCAAGGCGTGATACCTTTCGTGGCTTCGGCGAACGGCTTGCCGCCTTCGGGTGGCGCGACGGACTTGTCGACGACGTACATGTAGCCGTTGCGAAGCAACTCCTGACCCTTGCGCGAAAGAACGAAGTGGGTGAAGGCGACGGCCGCGTCCTTCTCACGGGAATCCTTGAAGACGACTTGCACGCTCGGCACCGGGATCCCGCCGCCAACCGGATAGATGATCTCGATCGGGCTACCGCGCTTCTTCGCGGCGAGCGCGTTTTCCAATAAAACCATGCCGAACTTCTTCTCGCCGGACTCAACCTTTTGAATGACGGTCGAGTTGCCGCCGCTCGAGGCGATGTCGTTCTCGCGGAGCTTCTTGAAAAAGTCCCAACCGTTCTTTTCGCTGAGATAGGCGACCGACGTGAACATCGTGCCGGACTCGAGCGGGCTCCCCATCTGGACCTTGCCCTTGAATTTCGGGTCCGCCAGATCGGAAAAAGTCTTCGGGCGCTCGGCCTCGGGCACACTCTGATGCGCGATTAGCACCATGAGCGAGTAGTAGTTCGTCTCGATCGCAGGGCCTTTGGCGGGCTTCAAGACCAATCCGCGATCCTCGAGCTCTGTACTCCAGAACGGATCGGAGGTCATCAGGACATCAACCTGCAGCTTCTTGGCGAGCTGTTCGGCTTCGACCTTGGCCTGAATCTTCTCGGAGCCCGCTTGGAAAACCTGCACGTCGACGTCCGGATGTTCGGCCTCGAACGCAGCCTCGATCGGCGCGATGAATTCCTTGTAGACGGAGGTGTAGACCCAGAGTTGTTTCTTCGGCGCTGCGTTCGCGACCGAGGACAGCGCGAGAAAGGAAAATATAAGGTATTTCATGGGGCCGACCCTACTCGAGATCGGACGCCCGGACAAGCTCACTGATCCGTCCTAACTCAATCCGGATGGAGCGCCGCAAATAAGGCCGAAACAAGGGGACGAACGGGGCGAGCACCCAGGGTAAGTCGTAGCGTTCGGTGTGCGTGACCGAGCATCGGTTTGCCGCGAGAGCTTTCACGACGAAACCGCCGCTGACCTGAAAGCCGAAGCGAAGATCAGTGGATTGGCTCTCAAAACCATGTTTTCCGATGCGATATTTGAAGTTTCCCTTCCATCGTCCCATCAGGAAGCGACCGTGGGCGCTGTAGGAACCTAACTTCATGCCGGCCCGGACAACGCGGATCGTATCGACTTTCGGCTCATAGTCCGCGAGGTTCTCGATCCTGTGAAGAAACGCGAGAGCCCGAGGTTTATCCACACTGATTTTCAATCGTTCGGAGACCGTGATTCTTGGCATGGCGGGCTCAGGCGTCCGCGACTTCGCCGAGCATCTGGCGCGCGATCACGAGGCGCATGATCTCGTTCGTGCCGGCGCCGATTTCCATGAGCTTCGCGTCGCGCATATAGCGCTCGACCGGGAACTCTCGCGTGTAGCCGTAGCCACCCAGAATCTGAATCGCGTCGAGGGCGACTTGAGTCGCCATCTGCGCGCTCTGAAGCTTGGCCTTCGCGGCCATCATCGAGGCTTCCTTGGACTGGAGCAGGCCCAGGTCCCACATCTTCGCGCACTGGTAGGTGAGGGCGCGGCAGGCGTCGTACCACGCAGCGGCTTCTGCAAGGCGCTCCTGGATCTGCTGAAACGCGCCAATCGGCTTGCCAAACTGCTTTCGCTCTTTCGCGTAGCGGGTGGCGACTTCGATCGAAGCGCGCGCGATCCCGAGCGAGATGCCCGCAATTGTGATGCGCTCGATGTCGAGATTCCGCATCATCCCTTTGATGCTCGAGCCGCTTTCTCCGACTTGATTCGCCGCCGGCACGTTGCACTGCGCGAAAACGAGTTCGCCGGTGGGCGAGGCCCGCATGCCCATTTTGGAGAATTTTTTGCCCGTGGAAAAGCCCGAAAACCCGCGCTCGACGATGAAGGTGGAGAGGTCGCGCTTCGTGTCTCCCGTTTTGGCGTAAACGTAGAAGATGTCCCCATTCGGGCCGTTCGTGATCCAGGTTTTCGAGCCGTTCAGGATCCAGTCTGGTCCTGAGCGCGTGGCCTTGGTCTTCATGCCAAGCGCATCGGAGCCGGCTTCCGGTTCGGACATGCCCATGCCACCGAGCCATTCGCCGCTCAGGAGCTTGGGCAAATATTTTCGTTTCTGCTCGGTCGACCCGTTATTGTTGATCTGGTTCACGCAGAGGATTGAGTGCGCGAGGTACGAGAGTGTGGTGGAGGCGTCGACGGCCCCCATTTCTTCCATCGCGATCGTCGCGGCTACTGCGTCGAGCCCTGCGCCCCCGAACTCTTCGGGCACGAGGATTCCCAAAAGTCCGAGGCCGCCCATCTTGTGGAATGATTCCCGATTGAAACCCTCTTCGTGATCGAGTTTTTCAATGCAAGGTGCCAAATCATTGACTGCGAATAGCCGCACGGTATCTTGCAGCATTTTGTGTTCGTCAGAAAAAAACCACATAGGGATTCACTCCTCTTACTTTCGTGCCATAATCCATCTCATGGCAGGGGTCGAGACAAACCGCAATCCGATTCAGGTAGTTGTCAACTATTGGGAAAGTCGTTCCTCCGGAACGGATGCGACCAAACTCGCGCTGAATTCCCGACTGGATCAGATCATGAAGCAGGGGATTACTCACATCACCAGCTTCATTCCTTGGCAAGCGGTCGAGTCGGACATTTCACATACTCTGAGCCGGTTTCTTCACGCGGTCGCTGAGCGCCGCATGTCGCTCCAGCTGATCGTTACGCCTGAAGTTGGAGTGCATTACCAGAACTCGGGTCTGCCCAAGGACGTCTTAGCGCGTCAGGACAATCAGGCGCTGAACATCGACGGCACTCAGGTGCTGGCCGGTCTCCCGCCCAACGCTTTTCCGCTGCCGTCTTATCTCGCGCCGGAATGCATGAAGCGCTACAACGCTTTCCTGGCGCGGATGGACAGCCTGCTCGCGAGCTTCCAGCGTACGTCGGCCGAGTCGATGAAGCGGGTCACGGTCTCGCTCTCGGGGAGCTTCTGGAAGTATTACCGTTCGCCGAAGAACTCCGCGCGCTTCCCGTTCTCGGGCGCGGGCGGGGATTTCTCCACGCAAGGCGCGCTGGCTTACCGCCGGCATCTCGAGCATTTCTTCGCGCAGCGCGAGTTCATGGATCCGGCGAGCGCCGCCAACCGGTGGAAAGCGCCCGCGCTCGACGACGTGAACCGCCGTGCGTTTTACCAGGCTTCAGAGGAAGTTTTTCGCGCGCGCACGTCGCAGGCCGTGGGCCGCAAAGCGAACACGGCGAACGTTCTGGAGATGGAGCTTTACACGCCCGAGGCGGATCCCTCTTTCCTCTATTCCAATTTCCTGCAGTTGATCGCCGAGGGTCAGTCGGATTTCGCCAAGTACTCGGGCTGGGTCGATCAAGCCGCGGCCCGCATGAGTGTCGCCGGAGGCGTGCCGACCGCGCCTTTCATCCACTGGACGACGCTCGGATCTTTCCGTTTGCTCAGCGATCCAGAAAAACAGTTTCTGCTCCTCAAGTCGCTCCTTCTCTTCGGAAGTCAGGGCGGGGGACTTCTGATCGACGAGCGCGAGTGGCTTTCGCTCTCCCAGAACTTCCGGAGCCGCCTCGAGGCTTTTGGTCGCACCATGGCGCATGGCGAGCTTCAGAGCCGCAATCGCGCACTTTATCTCGCACCCCATCTCTGGTCACACGTCGATCCCCTCTGGAACGAGCTCCATACGCGCGTCGGAACGGGCGCGAAGCTGATCTCTTCGCTCGAGCTCGTTACGCGCGAGCGCGACGCGAAGATGGTGCTCGTGGATCCATCGTTCATCATGACCCGCGAAGCGCTCAAGAAGCTCACCGCCTGGTGCCGTACGGGGAAAATGGTAGTTCTCCCCCGCAGCGTCTACTTCACGGATGGCGCGCGCGAGGAGCTCGAGGCCGCCGTAGCTAACATTCGCAAGATCGACATCACGCTGAACATTCCTTATCGCCTCTATCCGTTCGGCGAAGGCAAACTCGTCGTGTACGAGGTCCCGCAAGCTGGCGTGGCCAATGCTGACCAGTGGAAGAACTTCCTCACGTCGATGATCTCGCTCGCCGAGATCCAGCCGCATTGCCGCCTCAGCGACTCGCGGCTCGATGCGATCCCGCTCGAGATCACCTCCGAGACCGCGTCCCGTTTTGGCGGTCAGATGGGAGGCGACTCCAAGGGCACTTTTCTCGGGCTCTTCATTCTGAATCCGAGTCCGCGCCCGGTCACGGCCGACATTCTCTTTCCGACCGACGTCGAAGTATCCGATCTCGCTACCGCGCTCTCGACCTCGAGTCGTAGCGAGACGGCGACTGCGCACGCACAAGCTCAGGGCCAGAAACCCGCGCAGGTCCAGGACCGACCGCGCGAGTCGCTGCCGGCGCACCGCTTTTCGCTCGAAGTCCCTCCCTGCGGAGTGCTTTCGCTCTGCGTAGAGGGTACCCGCTTGACTGAAGAGCGCATGGCCGAGCGCGAGCGGCAGGAGGCGGTGATGCATGCGGACATCACGGCCGCCAACGCAATGGAAGCCGCGCGGGCGCAGCTTCCGGGCTTCGACTCTGGGTCTGACATGGACAAGGTGATCGATTGGAACTGAATCACGACTGGCAGAGCTTTCAAGGAGTCTTCTATCCGCGGCGCAAGTACCCGGCATCTCAGCCTGGAGCGTTCGCCTCGCCCGTCTATCTCGTCGTCGAGCACGGTAAGATCGTGAGCGCGTTCGCCGGCAACGAGGACTTGATCGAGAGCATCGGCCAGCCGGCCGATGAGCTGATCAAGAAGCTCACCCACAGGCAGCTCGTGATCTTCGAGAAGAGCGACATCGACCAGTGGCTCACCGGCGCGGGCAAGCTTCCGCATTTTTACGACCAGTCGCAGTTTTTGCGCTCCAAGGCCAAGTCCCGCGTTTCGCTCAAGGACTTCAAGGTGCATTCGCATTTCCTGCTCTCGTCGATCCACGGCTGGTGGCGCAAGCTCCTACCGTTGAACTACGGCGTGTACTTGAAGCTCGAAGGCGCAGTCGGCCCTTCGCAGCCCACGGAGCTCATGATGATCGTTCGTCGCGGAAGAGTGGACGGATTCTACGGCCTCGACTCGGGCAAGGAGCCCGCGGACGCGGTTCGCATCCTTCATGAAAAGCATCTCGTCCCCGTGCAAGGCTTCGTCGTGCCGGTCGCTGACTGGAACCGGTGGAGCGAGCAAGGCTTTCCGTGGCGCCAGGTCTCGGGCGCGCTCCGCAAAAAAGCCGCGCGCATGGTGCCGTTTCGCTGGGGCGTCGCCGCATTGATCACTCTGCGCGGCCTTTTCGGGCTCTGAGTTTGCCGTCGCTGCAGCTCAAACCCCTAGGATTCCAGGGTTTGCGCAAAGCAGCAAGAGTCATTGATTAGCAGCGCCAAACCTGGTACTCGACGTCGGTCCATGATGTATTTCCAATCCCTCACCAAGTCCGATCTGGCCGCTCTCCTCGTGCCTTTGAGCAAGAACGAGAAGCAGGCCGCGTATCGCTCCAAGCAGATCTACCGCTGGGTCTACCAGCGCGGGGTGGATGACTGGGAGTTGATGACGGATCTTTCCAAGAACACGCGCGCCTGGCTGAAGGAGAACGTCGAGATCGCCCGGCTGAAGGAGCGTATGAACCAGCAGGCGCTGGACGGCACGCACAAATTCCTTTGGACGTTGCCGGACGAGAAGACCATCGAAAGCGTGATCATCCCGGCGGCCCTTCAGGAGAAGGACAGTATGCCCTGCGGTCCCGAAGCCGCAGGCTCAGCTTCCGTTCCCGCCTCAGCGCGGCGGGCCGGCGCACCTGAGGGAGCTCGCTTTGCCGGCGCTCCGGTGG
>JAYVOO010000187.1:0-2112 GCA_043757905.1 Oligoflexia bacterium | reverse complement strand
TTGGCGACGTTGGGCGAGCTGAACTCGAGGACCCAAGTACCACGCGAATGCTCGGCGAGCTTGCCGTAATGCCCGAGGCCCGTTCCGTCCAGGATGTCTCCGACGATTGCCCCCAGGACCTTCTGGGACGGGACCGTGAAGTTGACGTAAGGGCCGACAGCCGCGACCTCGAGGTCCCCTGGGATCGGGCCCTTGGCTTTGATCTCGGCCACGAGCTGCTGGGCGACCTGAGGCGGGCCCTTGCGGAATTGTTTTGCCAGCTTGAAGCAGGGAAAGCCAAAGTCCCCGAGCTTGGGATCAGGCGGAAACTCGAGGTCCGAGCCTTCAATAGGAGTTTCAAGGACTTGGTTAAGGGCCTGAGCTGCGAGCTTTGCGAACCGATCCATATAGCTAGTAGTTAAACGAGGTTCGACCAGCGTGTCAAAATTTTATCTCATTAAGTGCAGGGTGCCCCCAGCCGATCAGATCAATGAGATGGACCGCCCTAAAGACACACCCAAGGCAGGCATGACGATGAACAAGAAGAAGATCGCGATCTTCGGTCTCTCTGGCGTTCTCGTCATCGGGACGGCCGGCTTCTTCTTCTCGCGCGGCAAGGGCCACGAAGCGGCCGAAGAGTCAGGCCACTCGAAGCACGCCTCTGCAAAGCACGGCCATGAATCCAAGCATGAAGCTAAGAGTGAGTCCCATGACGAAGGGAAGCAGGAAGGCGAACATGAAGAAGTCGCCACCGCCCATGCAGTCCAGGCACCTTCCATCGTCGAGCGGATCGAGCTTGCTGCCACCAGTATCCAGCAAAAGGTCGAAGCGCTTCGCCGATCCGAGCAGGTGGCCGAGCGCCTTCAGCTCGAGAATGCAAACCTCCGGCTCAAGCTCGAGGCCGTGCAGCTCGATTGCCGCATAGCCGATGCCACTGCTCATACGAAGGGCGTTCAAAGCAAGCTGCTTTCCGACACCCAGACCAAGATTGGCCGTACGCTCGCGAGCATCAGCTACAAGCCTCCGAGCCATCTCTTTCCCCATCAGCTCCATACGCTGGGCGTCTCGTATTTTAAATCCCGGGATGATGAGAAGGCTGCAGTCCTCTTTACTTTTCTCACCAATCTGGACGATCAGCCGCAGTTCAAGACTGCCAAAGAGCTGCTCCTGACCGGAGTCTCCTGGTACCGCGTGGATAACTTCGAGCTCGCCGACTTCTACTTCGACAAAGTGCTCACGACCGCGACTCACGTCGATAATCTCAAGTCCCACGCGCAGGCCCGCCTTTGGAAGGGATTGGTCGCGGAGCGAATCGGCAAGCACCAGAAGGCTCAAGCGCTCCTTCGCGAGATCCTGGACAACCATCCGAGTTCCGCGGAAGCCCGTTGGGTGAATCCGACGACGACCCGGGGCCACGCGGCAAAGAAAGTTGCGGCAGAGCATGAAGCCGAGGGGGCCCACCGTGATGTGGCTGCCGAGGAATAATCTCTTTCTCGCATACGCCGCCCTCGCAGGCGCGCTCGGCGTGGCTGACGCCCTTTCCGCTCCCGTCACGCCTTCCGACTTGTCTTCACCTCCATGCGCAGTGGTCAGCGACGTTTCCGGATCAGTCCAGGTGCTGAACGACTCGCGTACTCGCGTGAGCGAAGCCGTCAAGCGCGCGCCGCTCAGCTGCGGGACCTGGATGTCGATCGGCAACGGCTGGGCCAAGCTTCGCCACCGCGACGGCTATGAGCTCAGTTTCGGCCCTGGCACTTTTTTTCAGCTGACGGACGCGGGCCCCGGCCCTAAGCCCGTGGGCGATCAGCTCGTGCTCTACCGCGGGCAGCTGCATGCGAGCTCCGAGAGCGGAAGCTCCGAGTTGCGCATTCTGACCGCCAACGGACGCGCCCGACTCAAGCAGGGGTCCGTGATCCTCGTTTACAACCGGGATCAGCAGGAAACGCAGCTGATTGCAGTCGGCCATGAAGCCGTTCTCGAGAACCGCTTCGACCCGACCGCCCGGCTCGTCGTGAAAGAAGGGGAGGCGAGCTCGCTGAACCTCGAGCTTCAAAGAGTCGTGCCCACCGCCTCGCGCGCGATCGCCGTTTCGGCGCTTCGCGGGAAGCTACAGGCGCTTCATATCCGCGAGCG
>JAYVOO010000186.1:0-2115 GCA_043757905.1 Oligoflexia bacterium | reverse complement strand
AGCTCGAGCTCCGTGAGGTGAACGTTCGTTTCCGCGTCCGAGAGTAGATCCACGAGAAGAAGGAGCTTGCGCGCCTGATCCGTCGTCTCGATGCGGATCGTGACCGGCAGGTAGGATGGAAAGCTGTGGAAAGCGGGAAGCATGATCGAGCTCAAGCCCGCATCGACGTCCCGAATCAAGGCGATCGTGGAGAAATATTTCTCGGAAGTCGAGAAGCCCGCTCTCAGCTCGATTTCATAGGGACCCTGCACTTCGACACGCGCGAGTTCAGCTGCGGCTGGGGCCTCGATGACGACGCCTTTTTTCGCCAGGTGTTGAAGCAGGAAGTCGCTGGCCTCGGCATGCGTGAATGAACGATCCACGGGTTTGAGCAGATGCCCTAGCCAGGGAGAGCCGTGGGCGATTTTCGAAGGGTCCGCAGTGATGCGAAAACCAGAGCGGGTTTTTAAGTGGACTGCTGCTTGGCTAAGGCCAAGAGGCAGGCAAAGGGAGATGAGAATCACGTTCAGCAGGGGGCGCATCGGCGATAAGATATAACGCAATAAGTCATAAGTCAAGAGACGGTCGCGAGGGCCGATATACCACTAAATTTAAAGGTGAAAATGGCACGAAGATAGCGGTTGCCGCATTTAACGCAATGCGGTATAAAGGGTACCGCTGCTGTTGATCCAGTTGTTTTGAGGGCTGATACCCAATGCGAAAGTTCCTGAGCTCCCTATTCTGTCTGGCTACACTTGTCGTTTGCGCGCCTGCGCTCGAAGCGCGGGCCGAGACACCCGAGCTGGCTTCGCTTCTGACGAGTTATCTGAAATCGCATTCCGAGCTCGGCCGTTCCATCGAGCAGAAGGACCCGCTTCAGCAAGCGGTCTGGATCGCCGAGCGCGGCAAACTCGTCACGGACATCATCGCTGCGGTCTACGCGACCCCCGGTTCGCCCGATTATCTCGCAGCGCTCAAAGCTGTCGACGAACGTTTCCCCGAGAACAATGAAGCGGTTTATGATCTCGCGCGCGCGCTGCAGCTGCACTGGGAGAAGGAGTATGGGACGCGTCTCATTGAATCGCGCGACGAGTGGATCCGCAAGGGCAGCGTGGCCGGTCGGGCGGGACTGCTCTTGCCGGCGCTCTACGGCGCTGCCTCGTTCATGCCGGGCGCTGCCAAGGTTGCCGTCCACTTCGGGATGGTGCGCATGCTGATCATGTCCGAAGCCTCGGGAGCCGCGGGTTCGCTCGTGGGTCAGGCCGCGCACGGATTTCTCCATGATTCGATCCCGCTGTCTCCCGCCCACATCATGCGCGTCGGGATGCCTGACGGCGAGTGGAGCCAGGTCGAGGACAAGCATCTCGTGCGCGAGGCGCTCAAGGACGTGGGTCTCTTCTACGCCTCCATCAAGATTCCGGGCGTGGCGAAGATATTTAAAGGTCCGATCAAAGCCAATCTCGCGCAGCTCGCGGTCACACTGTTGGTGCAATATGTCGGTGGGAAGATCCTGGACGCGGGCTTCGAGGCCTGGGACTACCACAAACTCCTTGCCGAGCTGGCGAAGAGCTTCGAGCGGCTGCAGGATCCCGCGCTTCGGGCCGACGTGCTGCTCCTTTACCAAGAGACCGATCACGCCGTGAATACCGCGATCCGCCTCTCGAGCCTGGTCAATCGCCCGATGCTGGCAGCTGCCGACGCCTATAACTCCAAAGTCGACGATCTCCCGCGCTCCTACCCGCCGGCGAGCGCCGAGTTCCTGAGCCGCTCGCGCGAGCTGAGCCGGAAGCTTGGCCTGAAAGCCTCAAAGTTCCTGCAAAGTACCCGCAAGGTCGAGTCTGATTTGTTGATCCATCAGGTCGCCGAAAGCCTCAAGTCCGCACAGAAGCCTTATCTGGGTTTTCAAGTCGAGTTTCTTGAGAATCTCGTGGAGCGCAGCCAGTGGCTGAAACCGTTGCTTGAGCAAGGAGCTGCGCAATGAAGTGCCTGCTCGCGCTCGGAATCACCTTGGCCATGTTTTGCAGAGCTGACGGCGCGTGCGCCTCCGTCTTTGATCAAGTGCCCTCCATCGCCTACGCGAAGGGGCTTGCAACGGCGATCGACGCCTATCTCGAGATGCCTTCCGCGGCCGATGCC
>JAYVOO010000185.1:0-2118 GCA_043757905.1 Oligoflexia bacterium | reverse complement strand
CCCGGGCAGACGGCATTCGAGATCAAGCGCGCCGTGAATACCCATGACGACCTCTCCGGGATCAAGTTCATCCTGATGTCGAGCGCTTTCGAAAGCGTGGACGAAGCGCAGGCCGAGGAAGTGAAGTTCGACGGCCGCTTGACCAAACCTTTTGACCCGGCTCACCTTCGTCAGATCCTGAGCAAAGTTTTCGAAGGGATGGGCCCTCGGCCGACGCCTGCAGGCGCCGCCTCCCATCAGCCGCAAAAGCCTGTCGCCTCTCCACCTCCGCCGCCCGCGGCCAAAGCGCCGCCTCCTAGGCCGCAGCCGACCCAGCAGTCGCGACCGCAGCAAGAAGAGCTTACCGACGAGGATTTCCCCCCGCCGGTTCCGGCCGAATCCGAATCCGAGCCCGTACACGCGCAGCCGGCGACATCGCCCGCGAGCACTTACAACGACCGGACCGATACCGAGATCCAGCGCCTGACCGAATCCACGATTCGCATGAGCGGCCTCGACGAGTTCGAGTGGAGCATCCAGGAGCCCAACCTCAAGCCGCCCTCGAACTTGCTCGATGCGACGAAAGATTCTGCGGATGCGATAGAAGAGGATGACGGCGTCACGGGTTTCAATTCCTACGTGCCTCCCTCGCTCCCGGAAGACGACGACGGTCCGAGCCCTCACCTTCCGAATCCGGGTTCCGCTTATTTCGACGCCCCAGCGGATGATGCGTCCCCGACACGAGCGTCGACCGGCATGCCGACGCTACCGCGCGACTTAAACCTTCACTCAGTCGAAGCCGAGGAGATGGAAGAAATCATCCGCCGGCAGGTCGAGAAATCGCTCGAGAAGATCGCGCGCGAGGTCCTGCCGGAGCTAGCTGAGCGCGTGATCAAGGCCGAGATTCATCGGCTGCTTTCCGAACAGCCCTGATGTCCTCGGCGTAAAGCGGGACGACTCCGCGTTCGGCCACCTGAACCAGGAGCTCACCTGATTTTCCGAGCCCTTCGACTTCTCCATGTTGTTGGAGCTCGGTGCGGGGATCTTGCCATTGGATCCGCGTGCCGCGGGGAAACGCAGCGCGCTTCTCGTATTCGAGCGCCATCGCGCGGGGTCCGGATTCGCCCGCGGTCAGCTCGGAGAGCGCGCCCAGGATTCCGTCAACGACCTGCGAGCGGATCGAATCCGCATGCACTCCGCCTAGGTCGGCGGTCAGCTGCTCGGCGAGCTCCGGCCGCGCGAAGCAGTTGAGACCAAGCCCGATGATGATGAAGGAGCCGTCGCGCGAGCCGATGGCCTCGCAGAGGATGCCGCCGAGCTTCGCGCCTTCGACCCAAAGATCGTTCGGCCACTTGATATTGATTGGGGCGGGAGCGACGTGGGCGAGAGCGCGCGCGACGCCGACCGCCGCCGTGAGCGGCACCCAGGTCCAGCACGCCTTGCTCTCGATGCGCGCGATGACCGAAAGGAAGAGATTGCCCTCGATCGTCTGCCATTGGCGGCCGATCCGGCCGCGGCCCGCGGTCTGGCGCCGTGCGGAGATCCAGGTGCCGTGAGGCGCGCCTGCTTCGCCCGCTTGGCGCGCGAGATCGTTCGTCGACTCGCATTCGTCCCAAACCTGATTGGCGATGTACCCGGCGGGCTCCATCGCTCAGCCCTGCACGAGAAGCGTGAGATCGAGCGCTTTTACCGAATGCGTGAGAAAGCCAAAAGAAAGCACATCCACGCCTTCGATCGCGTAGCTCGTGAAATTCGCGGGATTCAAGCCGCCCGAGATCTCGACCACGGGCCGTTGGGCGCCCGGCGTCTCGATGAGCTTGAGAGCGGTGCGAACCTGTTCGGGCGTAAAGTTGTCAAGAAGTACGCCGTCTGCTCGCGCAGCAATCGCGAGCTTGAGCTCGTCCTGCGAGCGCACCTCCACTTCGATCTTCATCCCGTGGGGGGCGACCTCGCGAGCGCCGCGGATCGCGGCTTCGATGCCGCCCGCGGCCGCGATGTGGTTCTCCTTGATCAGCACGCCGCCCGCGAGATTCAATCGATGACTATGGCCGCCGCCGACTTGCACCGAGTGGATCGCGAGATCGCGGTAGAGCGGCAGGATCTTGCGTGTCGAACAGATTCGAGGGGCGCGTTTCAAGC
>JAYVOO010000184.1:0-7745 GCA_043757905.1 Oligoflexia bacterium | reverse complement strand
GCGCCCATCCCCACGCGCTGCCCGCTCGCTGTAAAAGCAGCTCCCGGTACGAACAGCAGGTCGAGCTCTCGAGGCTCGGCTGCGGGCAGCTGGGCCCTGGGCTCGCGAATCCCATAGGGACCCAGCTCCCAGCTGTCTTCGGATTTCTGGCGGTCGGTTAGATCGACGAACTCCAGCACGCGGTTTATCCGGTCATTAATTCTCGGATAAAGAAGCCGAGCTCCCCGACCGCCGAGCCAATTCTCAAGTTCGCTCACCCGGAGCTCGTCCGATAGTGGGCTGTAGAGCGCAATCTTTAAGCCGTTGAGCTTCGCGTTTTGGAGCGCGGAGATTGCCCGCGCGCAGACACGTTCGCTCAGAGCTTTCAGCTCAGGCTGGCTGAGCGCACGACGCTCTTTTAGGATTCGCTCGCGCGTGCTTTCCACCGCTTTCGGCTCAGCGGCGGTCGGCTTCGATCAGGCCGAGCACGTGGGTCGACTTCGCGCTGATCTTCTTCTTGAACTCCACCGTGCGCTGCTTGGCTTGGATGTACTCTTTAGCGACGTCGAGAAGCGCGAGCAAAACCACCTGGTGCGCGGCCACCGTCTTGGAGGTCGTGCGGGCCTCGGCTTCCTCGAGTTTGCGGGTCACGAGCTCGAGCACCTGGTCGGACAGCTCGCTGTCGATTTCGGAGGCCTTCACCAGAATGCGCTGGCCGCAGAGCTTGATTTCCATGGATTGCTTTTTCATTCGTCAATTTCCTCGATTAATTTACTGAAGCGCTTCGATGACGACTGCGATGCCTTGGCCGCCACCAATGCAGGCCGATCCGAGCCCATAGCGTTTGCCCCGGCGCCGGAGCTCGTAAAGCAGGTGCATGAGAATTCGAGTGCCACTCGCCGCGAGCGGATGGCCGATTGCGATCGCCCCGCCGTTCACGTTCAGCCGGTCCATCGGGATGCCGAGCTCACGGGCGACCGCGAGCGTCTGCGGGGCGAAAGCCTCGTTCACTTCGATCAGATCCATTTGCTCAAGCTTCAGGCCCGCGCGTTCAAGCGCTTGGCGCACGGCGGGCACGGGGCCGATGCCCATGACCTTCGGGTCGCAGCCCTGGATTCCGTAAGAGATCATGCGGCCCAGGGGCTTTGCTCCCCGGCGCTTGGCCTCGCTCTCGGTCGCGACGACCAGCGCGCCCGCTCCGTCGACGATTCCGCTCGCGTTGCCGGCCGTGACGACGCCGTCCTTCTTGAAAGCGGTCCTGAGCTTGCCCAGGATCTCGGGAGTCGTATCAGGTTTCGGATGCTCGTCTCGGTCAAGCGCCTGGGAGTTACCCTTGCGGTCGACGATCGTGAAAGGCGCGATCTCGTCTTTGTAGGCGCCGGCGGCGATGCCCGCCTTGCAGAGCTCCTGGCTGCGAAGGGCGAACCCATCCGCTTCCGCGCGCGAGATCTTGTATTGTTCGGCCAGGTTCTCTGCGGTGATGGCCATCGGAATCCCTGCATAGGTGTCGAAGAGCGACTCAACCATGGAGTCGCCTACTTCGCCGTGGCCCATGCGCATGCCCCACCGCGCGCCTCGGAGGACGTATGGGCTCAGGCTCATGTTCTCGACCCCGCCGACGAGCGCCAGTTTCGTGTCGCCTGCGAGCATCTGGTGATAGGCCTCGATGACGGCTTGGAAGCCAGAGCCGCAAAGGCGGTTGATACCGAGCGCCGGCACGGCGACCGGGATGCCCGCCTTCAGACCGATATGCCGAGGCGTATAAATACTGTCGCGCGCGGAGTGCAACACATTGCCGAAGATGACATGTTCGATTTCCGAGGGATCCACGCCGGACTGGTGGAGCGCAGCCTGCGAAGCCGACAGTCCGAGCTCAGTCGGGTTCACGTCCTTTAAACTGCCGCCATTGGATCCGAACGGGGTGCGCTTTCCTGCCAGGAATACCAGCGAGTCTTTCATCAGGTCATTGTAATACAACGCTTTTCCGAAAGCCATGCGTTCCGCCGCCGAGCCGGCATAAATTGCCGCCTGGATTTGCTGCTCAGCCGCCTGCATAATGGGAGTCAAGGAGCAGGAAGCTCCGTGTTTTTACTTCAAGGATGAACCCATGGCGTCCAGTTCGGAAGGCCTGAACAATAGCCGAGTTGCCTCAGAGGAGATGCGTCTCAAGACATATCTCACGCGCATCCAGCAGCACAACGACCTGGAGACGCGCGACACGCAGGCCAAGCACGGCGAAGAGATCCAGCGCCTGAATGAGACATTCGCCGATCAATCCAAAGCCATCAAAGAAGCTTACGATGTGCAGATCTCGCGCGAAGCCGAGTCGCTCGAAGAGAAACTCTACGAGACGCAGACACACAACGAAGCGCGTGTGGAGCTGGAAAAGCGCACCGGCGACGAGGAGCTCACGAAGCTCAAGACGCAGCAGCAGCAGAGGATCGATGAGTACAAAAAAAACTCCGAAGCGCAGATGGACTCGCTTAGGAAGCAGCTCCAGGCCAACGCGGACGCGCTCCACGAGAAGGCCCGGAAATCCGCAAAGAAGGAAGGTACTGTATGAGCCAGAGAAATTCCCAGGGCCCCACGCAGGATCAAAATGCAGCCGAGCCGCAGCCGATCGCCGTGGACGGCTTTCAGCAAGTGCTCGAAATGCTCAAGATCGCCGATCCGGAATTCCGCGAATCTCTGCTCCGCCGCCTGGCCGCGCGGGATCGCGATCTCGCCCGCTCGCTGCGCGACGACCTCAACTCGCTCTGAGGCGCTCGCCCGCTATTCGGTAAGGACGCCATAACGCAAACCGCGCGTGCTAACGTGCAGCTCGGCGAAGCCCAGCGTCTCCATGGCGCGCCAGAGTATCAGAGCGCCGGCGAGGATCACGTCGGCCCGCTTTGGATCCAGGCCCGGCATCCGCATGCGTTCGGCGACTGAGCGCCACTTGAGCTCTTCCACCAGGCGATGCACATCCCCGCGCGTGAGCCGGCAACCGTCGATCCGCGCCGCATCGAACTTCTCCAGACCCAGCTGGAGCGCTGCGAGCGTCGTCGCCGTACCCGCCACCGCTACCAGCAGAACGCCCACCGGCGCAAGGGCGCGTGCGTCCTTCAGTTTCTCGAGCTCGAGATCGGTCGCCGCCTGGCAGGCCCAGAACTCTTCATCAGTCACGGGATCGCTCTTCAAAAAACGCTCCGTGAAGCGCACGGAGCCGATATCGACGCTCTTGCCGTGGGACGCGAGAATGATTTCCGTGCTCCCCCCGCCGATGTCGATGACGGCCGATCGCGCGGGATCCATGCCAGGCAGGAGCGCGCCCACGAACGTGAGTCTCGCCTCGTCATCCCCGCTGATCACCTGGAAACGGAAACCCGTCGCCTGGCGGATGCGCTCGAAGAACTCGGGCGCGTCCACAGAGTCGCGTGCCTGGCTGGTGGCCACGCATCTCGCGCTCGCGGGATCTCCGCCGTAGGCCTTGAGCTTCGAGGCGTAATCCATGAGGCATTCAAATGTCCGCTTCATCGCGTCTGGATGAAGTCTGCGACTTCCGTCCACGCCTTGCCCGAGCCGGACGATCGTGGAGTGGTCTCCCAGGACGCGCTCGATGGAGTTGCGCCCCTTGTCCCAATCGACCGCGAGTAGCAGGCAGGTGTTCGTTCCAAGATCGATCGACGAGCGGATCACTGCACTCCCCTCTTTACTTGTCGTCTTTTGGGTCAGGAGCGGGCGCTCCCTTCGTCTTCGAGTCGCCGTCGATGCCCAGGCGGACCTTAAGCTTGAAGTTTTCGCGCTCGAGGTCGTCCGCCTTGTTCTTCCAGTACTTCACTTCCTGTTCGAGCTCGGCCACGCGCCGGCCTTTCTCACGCTGAAGGGGGTAATAACCTTCCGAGAATGTATCGGTCTCGGGGTTGTAGGTACCTTCGCGAGACTCTTTGTCCACAGTGCCCTTCACACGGAAGAGCCCGTCATCCGCTTTTTCCGCGCTCAGCACCTGCACGTCATAGCCTTTGCCCGGGTAGGCCTTGTCCTGCCAATACTTCGCAGCGGTTTCCATCGCGCGGCTTTTCACCTTCTCGGTGGAGCACCCTGCCAGGCCGATTAGCGCAGCGAGAAGAAGTAGATTCAGTTTTGAGATCCTCATATGCGGAAAGTCCTTTCGTTACAATGGATGTGACTCAGTGAAAGAGGTTATTCAACTGGTTCTGCAGCTCGGGCGGAACCTGGATGTTTTTGGGGATATTTTTCTGGATGAGCTCCTTGGCCTTGCTCTTGGCTTCAGACTTCACCCGGTCTTGCGCAGCTCCCGAAATATTATTGAGGGCGACCTTGGCGAGGAACTCCGGCACTTCCGTATAGGAGTAGCAGGGCGCGGCCAATGTGCAGCCCACGCTAACTGGAAACGTCACGGGCTTGCCCTTCTCGGCGAGGATGGCGTCCACCTTGGTTCCAAGCTGCTCGACCGAGATATCCTTGGCGTGGGTCAAGTTGTAGGTGTCGATGATCTCCCAGCGTGCTTTCACAGTCTGGTCCTTCATGCCGACAAGCGTATCGCCCCGGAGGTCGATACCCTGGTTAGGCGCGGCCTTGCCCGTGAAGTTCGGGGCGCTGAACTTCCCGTCCGCGATGACGAAGTCGGACGAGAAGAGCTCATACTTCGACTCGCCTCCCGGAAGCCCGCTGATCTTCTTCCCTTTGGCGGCAGGAATCTTCTCCGCGATTTTGTCGATGGCCTTGTTGAGGCCTTCCGCCACCATCTTGCCCACGTCGATCGACGCGAAACGGGCGTTGGCGATGGCCATCTTGCCTTTGGCCTTGAGCGCGCCGATCGCCTGGTCGGAGTTGAAGCTCGCGCCTTCCCCGTTCATCGAGAAGTCGGCCTTGCCGACAACTGTGTTCTTGAACATCTGCATCTGGGACGCGACCGCCTGTCCGATGTCGAATCCCGTGACTGTGGTCGAGAACTGATAAGTCGGCACAACCGGGCGGAGCTGAGCGGCCATCTTCGCGGTGATCGTCGAAGAGAAGACCTTCATGCTGAACTGCTCGATCGCGGCTGTCAGGCTCCGGAAAGTCATGCGCGCAAGGATATCCGAAACCATTGCGCCCTTGGCCTTGATCGATTTCATATTGACTGAGACATTGGCCTGCGTGTTCGCGAGCATCTTGTTCTCACGAAGCGGCTCGAGCAATGCGTCGAAGTCGGTTTTGGGAGCGGCGCCACCTGGTACCGGTGCGGCGGAGGCTCCGGCCTGAGGAGCCGCTCCAGATGGCGGGAAGTTGATCAGCTGATCAAGATCCATTCCGCTCGAAGTGACTTGGAAATCCGCCTTCGGCGTGACGAACGAAGCGACCTTCCCTGTAATCCTCAGATCGTTGCCCGGAGACTTCATTGTCAGACTTAGCTCATCGATCTGGTCGGTGATCACGCTCAAGACTGCGTCGAAACGCGGCTGCGCCTTGAGATCACCGGCTTTCGCGGTGAGGTTATTGACCGAAAACTTGAATTTGTAGTCGAGCTTGGACGAAGGCCCCTTGGCCATCGCATCTAGCTGTCCCGTACCTCCGAGCTCGTACTCCTTAAGCATCGGAACGAGCTCGCTCCAGGGCTTGAAGTCGATCTCGTTAGATTTCACGACAATATTCATGATCGGGTCGGGAGTCAGGTTGGTGATCGTGCCCGAGATCTTCACCACGGCGTTGAAGAATTTCACGTCGAAGTGATCGATCGTCGCCTCGCGCTCGGACGCGTTCAACGAGAGATCCGCGTTCGCCGCCATTCCCTTGGATTTATGAAAGAGGTCGCCTTGACGGATATCCAGCCCGTCCAAGTCGATATTCGCCTTGAGCGCAAGCCCCTCGAACTTGCCGCCCGTGACCTGAGGAAGCGCGGTCGCCTTCATGCGGGCCGGCCCCTGCACGCTCAAAGTCTTTCCCATCTTCGTATCGAGATTCGCCCAAAGCTCCATCTCCGTCTCACGCGAGAGGGAAAGATCCTTGACGACGAAGTTCAGGTCGCGGACCTGGGTGGAGAGCTGAGTGGTGACATCCTTATAAGTCACGAGCGCGTCGATCCATTCAAAGCCGAGCCGCGCGCGCGTGGCAATCGCGGGAAGCTCGGTCGGTTGAACAGGCTCAGCAGGCGCGTTGGGAGCACCCAGGGCTGAAGGCGGAGTGGACGAAGGACGGATCAGCGTCATGACATTCAACTTACCGGTCTTGTCCTTGATCACGATGACCTCGGGATGAGTCATCTTGAATGTGAGAAGAGGCGCGCCCGCGAAGATCGAGCTGAACGAGACGTGGAAGAATGCGTCCCTTACGCTTAAGACCTTTCGGCCTGCGGCGTCCGAGAGGCTGAGCCCTTCGACTTCCACCCGGATCTGGCCCCAAAGCGAGAGAGTCAGCTTGCCGAGCTCGATCTTGCCGTAAATATGCTCATTCGCCGCGGACACGATCTGAGGGCGGTATTTATCGACATCGACGACCAGCGGGATGACGATGATGGCCGCAAGCAGTAGGAAAATGAGGCCGCCGATGGCGATGAAGAGCTTCTTCATAGGATCTTACTCCGTTAGTTTCTTTCGAATCATTTCCTGGATCAGTCCAGGATTAGCTTTCCCGCCGGATTCCTTCATGATCTGTCCCACGAAGAAACCCAGAACTTTCTCTTTACCCGCGAGGAACTCCGCGACCTGGCTCGGGCTCGCCGCGAGCACCTTGTCGATGATCGGGCCGAGCGCCGAAGTGTCGCTCACCTGCCGCAGCCCTTGCTGTTCGACGATCGACTCGGCGGACTCGCCGGATTGGAACGCTGACGCTAGAACCTGCTTGGCGGCGGTCGAGGAGACCGCGCCCGACTTCATGAGCTGCGAGAGCTGGGCGATGTGAAGGGGCGTGAGCTTGCCGCCGCCGGATTCGACTCCGGCTTCGTTCGCGAGCCGTGCGAGCTCGCCCGTAATGAGATTCGCCGCGGTCTTGGCCTGCGCGCCGAGCCTTACCGCTTCCTCAAAGAAATCCGACATAGCCTTGCTCGAGGTGACCGCCGACGCATCTGCGGGACCGAGTCCCATCTCGGATGCGTAGCGAGCGCGTCGCTGCTCCGGAAGCTCCGGAAGCTGCGCGCGGATCTCCTCGACCCAGGCCGATTCGATGAGCACCGGTTGGAGATCCGGCTCCGGGAAATACCGGTAGTCCATCGCCTCTTCCTTGGAGCGCATCGAGGCGGTCGCGTTCCGGGCGGAATCGTAGAGACGCGTCTCCTGAACCACGCGGCCGCCCGACTGCACGAGCTCGATCTGGCGCGCGATCTCGTAGTCGATCGCCTTTTCGATGAAGCGGAAGGAGTTCACGTTCTTAATCTCGGCGCGCGTCCCCAACGTCTTGGACCCACGAGGCATCACGCTGACGTTCGCGTCGCAGCGGAAATTGCCTTCCTGCATGTTCCCGTCAGTGATGCCGAGAAAAGTGACGATCGCGTGGAGCGCGCGGAGATAAGCGCCCGCCTCTTCGGCCGATCGGAGGTCAGGGCCCGTGACGATCTCGATGAGGGGCACGCCCGCGCGGTTCAGGTTCACCAGGGAATGGTCTCCGGCGTGCACGTTCTTGCCGGCGTCCTCCTCCATATGAATCCGCTGAATCGGGATTTTGCGGGAGCCGGTCGCCGGAGTTTCGATGGTGATCCAGCCATCCAGGCAAATCGGCTGATCATACTGGCTGATTTGATAGCCTTTCGGAAGATCGGGATAAAAGTAGTTCTTACGCGCGAAGACGCT
>JAYVOO010000183.1:0-2130 GCA_043757905.1 Oligoflexia bacterium | reverse complement strand
TCGCGACATAGCCCTTGAGCTGCTCGAAAAGCACTTCGGCGTCGACCGGGCTCGGAATCGTGAATTCCTTGGGATCGATCTCGTCTTCCCGCAAGACTTGAAGGCGATTGATCACGACCTGACGCCGGCCTTGGTAGGTCTGGCAGCGCCCTTCGATCGCGACGAACGCGTCTTTAACCGCCTGGCCGACGTGCTGTGTGACGTCCTCCCAGATCTTGCCTTCAATCTCACCCGTCTTGTCCATCAGGATCAGGTTCATGAACGGCTTGCCGTTCTTGCCGACCGCGGTCGCGCTGAACTTGATCAAAAACGGGGCGTTGACGGTATCCTTGTCTTTCAGGTCCTTGGCGTACTGCGACTTCTTCATGCGTGAGCTACGCATAGCGTGAAGGCCGCCAACTGACAACGACTTTAGAGCCGCCTTAGAACTTACACTTGGCTTGGATATCCCGGCAATTCGCCGTGATCAGGTCCTGCCAAGCCTGGGGAAGAGAGCTGTATCCCGAGGACTGGTAGACCTTCTGCTGGCAGGAAGTCGAGATCACTGAGGACGTTACCACGCACTTGCTTGTATCGATGAGGGCTGACCGGCAGCCTTCTAGCGCGAACTTCGCTTTGTCGAAGGGGTACGAACTGTAACCTGACTGGTTCCAGGCTTGCACATAGCAGCCGACGTCGATCGTCGAGCTGACGTCGAAGTAATTTCCGCCCGTGCCGCCACCGACGGAGCACGAGATGGTCGTGGTCGTGTTGGGAGTGACCGTGACGGTCTCGCCGTCGCCGAGATGAATCGAGGCTGCCGATGCGGAAATGGAAAGGCAGAGAGCCGCGAGGGTGATCAAAGTTTTCATGACTGATTCTCCAGTTTGGGAAATGGTTGTTTTCCTGTCCTGGGCGAGACAAGTCGAGAGTCAAAAGATAGTTCAACACCGCTGATTTTGCAAACGATGACCATTGGCGTTAACGCTCTCGGTATGCGAAAACAAATGCATGTCGCTCGTTTACCTTCCTTCTACCCCAATCCAATGGAACTGGGTTTCGCTCACTGGCCCCGATGTCAGAGACTTCCTGCACCGAGTGACGAGCGCGGACGTGAGAAACCTGGAGGAGGGCTCGGGCACGCGCGGTTGCTTCCTAAATCCACAGGGGCGGATCCGCGCCTATTTCACGCTCTGGAATTACGGGCCTGAGGACTTCGCATTCGAGTTTGATTCGGGCGTGTCGGGAAAATGGAAAAAGGAGCTGTTCGCGGCGATCGACCAATACACGTTTGCCGAGAAGATGACCCTCACGGACCTGACCCCCCTTTCAGCCGAGCCCAAGCTCGAATGCCGCTGGATCTTCGGCGAAAACTTAGACATTCCGGCTCTCGGCACGAGAGCTATTGAAGACGAGATCCGCCTCTGCCACCAGGGAAGCCTCGATTTCGGCCGACCCTGGATCACCGCCTGGGGGCGCGGCCCACGGCTGAACCAATGGCTGGAGCGTCGGCTTCCTGACCACATCAGGGTCGGGCCCGAGCATCTGGATGCTTGGAGAATCGAAGCCGTGCGCCCCTGGATCGACCTTGAGATCACCGATGCGACGAGTCCGCTGGAAGTGGGACTGGTCGACGCGGTGGCCAACCAGAAAGGGTGCTACCCCGGCCAGGAAGTGATCGAGAAGGTCATATCGCTCGGCGCGCCCGCCCGACGGCTCGGACTGATCGAACTCGAAGCTCCCGCGAGCGAGAATCTTCGTTCTGGCTCCAAGCTCTTCAATCTCGCCGACGCTCCCATTGAAGTCGGCGAGATCACCAGTGTAACCCGCTCGGCGAGCACCTTCCGGGCGCTCGCCATCATTCGGAAGATCCACGCAAAGGAAGGCCTCGAAGTGAAACTTGAAGACAACGCCCGCGGCAAGCTCGCCCGAATTGCTCCCTATGCTTGATCGGGCCAGCCGACAGGCGTTGTTCGCGCTCTGGATCCTGTTCGCATCCTCCCTGCCATCCGCGGTCGCGAACGCCTCGATGCTCCCCGAGTCCGCGGCTTCGGTCGCTGGTCCCGTCGCGGGCCTGAGCGGCGTCGGCGACGGTTTGGGCCTATCGCCCTACTGGGACTGGAAGACGATCGAGACCGAGCACTTCCGCGT
>JAYVOO010000182.1:0-7814 GCA_043757905.1 Oligoflexia bacterium | reverse complement strand
CCGTTCGCGTGCTCAGGTCGAAATCATCGAGAGTCAGGTTGTTTTGAGCCAAGGCCTGATGGATGGCAAAGCGGACTTGGCCGGTGGAATCCTCAGCCACGATCTCGCAAGCGAACGTAAGCGAGCGTCCCAGTACACGGTCCTCGAACCAACTCGTGCCCACCAGGACGAGCACGACGATGATCGAGGAGATGACGGCAATATCCGCGTGTCCGATGCCAATGGCGATCCCGAGCGCCGCGACAACCCAGATGGTCGCCGCCGTCGTCAGACCCAGGATCGTGCCTCGCGCCTGAATGATCGTGCCACCGCCGAGGAAACCGATGCCCGAGACGATCTGAGCCGCCACGCGCGAAGGATCCCCGTAATGGCCGGACTCCGAGAACGTACCGGCGATCAGAACCGAAACTGCGGTATAAAGGGTCGAACCCAGGCAAATCAGGATGTTTGTCTTGATGCCAGCAGGCTTGTTCTTGAACTCGCGTTCAAGACCCACAAGCCCTCCACAAAGAATCGCGAAGCAGACCTTCGGGATGAAGTACTCGAAAAGCTGGTAAAAGGACCAATGCGCGCTACCGATCATTCTCTCAGTTTAACGAGGGATCGGAATGCGCACAAGCCCCCAGCCCGTCGCGCAGAAAAGAAAGAGAAGGCAGAGTTCGACCATGCCAGACATCGAAGGGCTACGTTTCCCCGATTCTCCGGCGATCTTCACTGTTCCGCACCCCAACAGCCCCGCGTTCAGAATCTCTTGGCGCGGATAGAGGTAGGCGACACCGTCGTAATCGTCTTGTGAGAGCGACGACTGCGACTTCGAGGTGATATCGAAGTACATGAGCGCTGACGGGTCGGGAGAGTGCCCTAGACCGAGCACATGACCAAACTCGTGCGCGAGCATGATCTCGAGGCGCGCTCCCGTGAGGCTCCCGATTTGAGCGGCCTTCCCGGCCTCGGCGTTCAAGAGCACCGTGGCCGTGATGGGGGAATAGGAATCATCCACGCGGAAGTTCACCGTCGAACCGGGCGTGTTGTTGCTGTCGATAGCCAGGGTCGCCGAAAGGTTCGGGTCACAGAGAATGACTGGGTTGGAAGGCGTCGTGCGCCCCTTCGCCGTCGCGACGCTGATTGAGATCGCGCTCCCCTCCTCGAGGCGCAAGCTGCTTTCGACGACCGAGTTCCAAAGCGCGACAGCGCGGCTGAACGCCTCCTGAAGCGTGACCCCACTCTGAAGCGCGGGACACCCTGAGAAGTCGTGGTCGATGTGCAGCGGCCGGTCGCGCCAACCCTGAATCTCCACGCTTTGGGAGTTCAGCGTGAAGGCGTGGCCGGTGACTGGCACGAGAACTAGCATTATTCCGAGCGCTACGACGTAAACCGCAAGCCGCTTAAAGAACGCCATAGCTCACCGCCAATTGCAAATCGGCTGAGCGCCGGGAAGAGAGTAGGCCCGAGAGCATCAGGTCCAGGTCCGCGCGCATCTTCCAAAAGCCGAAACCCGCGCCCAGATCGATCGCCGAATAGACCGCGGTCGAGGCGCCGCTTGGCAGAACGAAACTTTGCGAATTCGAGCCGCCGCCCTGTACCGAGACGCCGCCGCTGCCGCTCACTCGATAAATTATCAACGCGAAGCCAAGCCCCGCATCCCAGTCTCCCAGGCATTTGCTCAAGCGCACGGCTGGCGTGAACATCAAGGTCGACGTAGCTCCATCCTGGGAATGATGCGCCAGAGGCGTCGCGGCCATGCTGGCGGAAATCGCCACGGACTCGGGCCCGAAAAACCAGTCCTCGAGCCAGCGACCTTGGACGTTAAGCGTGGGAAAAACGAGGCCCGTCCCAGAAAGCGCGCCGTTTGCCGAATCCGACATCCGCCCTGGCTGATGCGAGAGGACTCCGCCGCCGAAAAAAAGGCGCGACTCCTGGAGGTCAACCTCGCTCCAGCGGCTTCGATCGTGCTCCACTCGGGACGAACGCAGCTTCGAGACGGGAGCAACGGCGAAGGCCTGAAAAGGCTGAAGAAGCAGGAGAAGCGGAAGCAATAGCTTCATCCGCAAAAGCTACCAAACGCCGGATCGATTGCATATGCTTTCGAAGAGGCGACTCTGGGAGCCCGCGGGACCAGCGGGTTTTCTACCGCCCGTGGAAGCACCTTGACCCGGCCCCAAGGAAGCCGGACAATCAAAAGATGCGCGCGATATTCATTGGTTTTACCGCTGCCTTGATGAGCTGCTCGCTCGGTCTGTTCGCCTTTTCCGCCCGTGCCGACGAGGTTTACACTTTCGTGGTCAAGAAGCAGGAGGAAAAAGCCAAGTACAGCTACTGGCTCACTGACTGGCTCGACAAACGCGACAAGATCCGCCTGATGGATCTCTGGTTCGCGCTCCATAGCCCGAGCCCGTACGAATTTTTCATTGGCGGCGCCTACGTGGGCGGCGACGCGCTTCCCGGCATCGGCGGTTATTCCGGAATGGATCTGAATTTCGCGGCCTTCACGAGCATCTTCGGGCTCGAGGGTCACCGGGATTCCGCTTACGGCATTCGCTCCACCGGACTCTTTGATTTTCGGATATTCGGCTACCACGATCAGGGAACCAACATCACTCTGCAAGGCGGACTGAGGCAGATCGAGCTCGACGACTCGATCGGCGGCGGCTCCACCCGGAACGCGATTCTGGGCGCACGCATTACGCTCTATTTCGCCCGCGCCTTCGGCCTGAACGGCCTGTACCGCCACTTCTACGAGTCCACTCCCAACCCTTCGGGCTTTACGGTCTCGGGATCACGCCTGGAGGGGGGCGCCTTCATCGATTTTTCTTTTTTCCGGGTTTACGGAAACTACTTCTCCGAGCCTGAAGTGCAGACTTTCGGCGGCGTTTCGAGGGAGATCTCGAAGACGGGCTTCGAAGCCGGAGCCAGAATATACTTCTAGTGTCCGCGATTTGCTGCGCTTGTATGGTTCGGGCGGCAGGGATTGAACCTGCGACCCCTACCGTGTCAAGGTAGTGCTCTCCCACTGAGCTACGCCCGAACAGCAACGATCTCGGAATCGAGATTGGGAGAAGCCGGTATAACCTTGAACCACCCGGGCGTCAATTGGAGTTTGCGCGGTGCTCAGATGCTGACGAAGAAGCTGTTTTGAGCCAAAAGCGGCTGAAAATTGAATGCTCCAGTTCGCGCCCGACCCTGAGAAAAACTTCATCCCCAGCCGGTCCGTCCAAGCAGTAGCCCGGGCGAGCGTCCAGACCACAAGGGCGGATCCCGAAGAAACTCATGGGTGCGGGATAAACATTGAGCGCGACGCCATGAAGAAGCACTCCACGCTCAATATGAATTCCAACTGACGCGAGCTTGCCGCCCGCATCTTGACTCCAGACTCCGAGCTCCGCCCCGTCGCGGATCTCCGCGTCCGGGCGATAAAGCCGAGCGACCTCGAGCGCCGAGGCGCAAAGCCCATCCACAGCACGGCGGATCGCGCGCGGATCACCCATGAGCGCCGTTAGCCGGTCGACGGGGAATGCCACCCACTGCCCCGGTCCATGGTAGGTAGCGAAGCCTCCGCGGTCGGCAGCGTAAAGTTGCACTTCGGCTTCGGCAAATCCTAACTGAGGAGCCAGAAGATCGCGCTTCAGATCCGTCCGTCGACCGTACGTGACGACTGGAGCGAGTTCCGAAAGCAGGAGCACGCCCTTCCCGCCAGCACGCACCTCGCCGGCAAGTGCGCGTTGGCGCGCGTCGAGAAGCGCATAAGTCCAGGGCTTTGAAGGGTGATGGCGCCTCATCTCACTGTTGATGGACATATTCAGTGGGATCAATACAACTGTACGACGTCGCCTTCCAGGAAATTCCCGCCCGTGTGGACCTCAGTCGTCGCGCCGTCTGGCCCGATGAAATCCATGACTTCAACCGTGCCTTTGAGCTGACCAGTCGAACGGCCTAGGAATGCGCCCGTCGCGGGATCGTAGATGTCATCTCCTGGAGAGATGACCTTTAGGATATCGCCCGCCACGAGCCCGGAGGCGCGGCCCGCGTTGATGTAGACCTTATTGCCCGCGACCTTTGCGATGCGGCCCTCCCAGGTCATTTTCTCCACCGACTTCACGACGTCAGGCACGAGAAACTGGATAGCGTTACGCACGGCGAGCTTGATCAGCTCCGCGCGGTAGGCGTTGGACTCGAGATTCACGTCTTCCACCGCCACCATCGCGCTTGAGGAGGCCTCGCCCGACTTGGCGGTGGCCATAATCTCGCGGCCCCCGGCTACGTCGAAGAGCTTGAGCTCGACATCGGCCGCGGCAAATGACTGCTTCTGCCGCAGCAGGCCCACGTCATCGCCCTTCTGGCGAAAGGTCACTTTCGTTACGCGCCCGATTACGAGAACCGAAACGTTCATGCGCCGGCCTTCGCGGATGAGCTGCGCGACCTTGACCTTGTCACCCTGGATGAAATCTTCGGTGCCGAGATCGCTCCGCGCATCGGCCGGCACGATCATCTTGTTCGTGAGAAAGAGCCCGCGCTTCAGCTCGTCGGCCGCAAACGTGCCGATGTCGTTCTGCTTGACTGGCGTGTCGTTCCAAAAATTCAGGACGACCACCCGCTTTTTGGGCTGGAGGGCCCCTTCCAGGCGTTGCGAAGGTGTCTTGCCGCCGCCCTTGTTATAATAGCTCGGTGGGACGTCCCCGTGCGTGAAATCCTGATCTTGCTTGAAGCCCGCGGAACGCTGGCAACCCGCGAACGCCGAGAGAAACGCTCCAGCCATGGAGGCGGTGTAGAGTAGCCTCACTTAGAGCCTCCGTTTAAGTTCAACGTAACGCCAGGCGCGAGGTTCAGCTCACCCAGCTTCGCACGGACCTCATCGGCGCTGCGGTCCGTGCGCACGGCCCAGGTCGCGCTCCCTTTGCTGACTTTGCGGACCTCGAGCAGCAGGCGCTCGGGCGTGAGCTTGGCCTGCAGGTCCTCTTTCAGCTTCGCGTATTGGGCGAAATCCTTGAATCCCGAGAGCTCGAAGTAGAGCTCCTGGTTGCCGGAGGCCGCCGGTGCAAGCCCCGCGATCGCGGTCTCGCGCGCACCCAGATTCGCGAAGGCTTCAGTCATCAGCTTGGACGTGCCCTGCTCGAAACTGTCGTTCTCGAGAAGCTCGAGGCGCGTGGTCTGCTCTATCCCACCGGGAAACGAGAGCGAAAGATTCACGAAGAAGCGCTGCTCGTCGGCATGAGCGCTGTCGATGTCTTCGGTCGCGAGCGGGCGCCACAGGAGCACCACGTACGAACCGATGCCACGCGCCTTGGCGAGCGATTTCACGCGGTTTTCAGCGCCTTTTGGAGTGACCTGCTCCCCAGTCTCCTCGGGAGTCAACCAGACCGCCTTGAAGCCCCGGCGGGCGAATTGATCGGTGACGAGCCTTTTTAGAGCTGCGGTACTGGCCGTGCATTTCTTGCAACTCGAGTCAGTGCCGAGCGAAATCAAAATTTTTGGATCCGCCTGACTGAGCGTCGTCGGAGCGTAAAACGAGAGATAGTTCCGGATCGCGGGCAGATCGATGTCGATCGCCAACCCAGACGCGGTAGCACCGTAGTTCTTCACAAAGCGCTGCGCGTTCGGCACCACTTCCTCGACAAAAATCTTTTTCTGGTGGGGCTCAAGCTCTCCCAGGCGCCTCTGCGATTCGAGGATCGCAGCCTTCAGGCGCGCAGCTTGGAATTCGTTTCCCGATTCCTCGGCTCGAACAGAGGAAATCGCGAGAAGACTCGCGGCAAGAAAGAGAAAACATCCTAAGCGCATATGTCCTGATTTTAGCACGACGCGAAGGTCCGTCCATAGGAACGCATAGTGACCTGTCAAAATTCTAGCGAAGTGTGACGACTTCGCGGCCGAAGATCTGGTTAATCGAACGCACCATCTGAGGCGTCGCGGCAACGCCTACTGACTTCGGCAGCTCAAGACGGGTTCGGAACGCCGGATCCTGGAACTCGATCCGGACCGGACAGCGCCCGGGATGCTGAAGCAGGCTTTTCTTCAGCTCGCGCAGCTGATCCGCCTGGACTTCATTGGGTTGAAGCCTGAGTACGACCTGTTGGACCCGGTTTTTATGGGCGTCGGCGACCCATTCCACTGTTTTAACCAGGAGCTTAGGCGATTCGTCGGCAGTCTCAAGCTCGGCAACCACGAGCAGCGCTTCGGCCTCAGTGGCCGCGCGCTTTAGGATCTCCTGAGCCGCAGCATAGGCCTCAGGAAAGAAGACCACTTCGATCTTGCCGGTAAGATCCTCAAACTGACCGAAGGCCATCCGGCTGCCCTTCTTGGTCATCACTTCGCGGATCTCGCCCAATAGCCCGGCGATCCGGAGCTCGGGTTTCTGCGGGCGCGAATAGCGTCCACCGCCTCCCCCGCCCCAGTCCGCGGACTGCGCCTGAGGTTCAGGCTTCCGTGCGGCTCGCTCGGCGGCGAAAGTTTTCACTTTCTCCACACTCCAGCCGAGCCAGTCCAAGCAGATCCCCTGCCAGGTGTCCATCGGATGCCCGGAGATGTAGAAGCCGACCACTTGCCGCTCCAAAATGAGTTTCCGGGACGCAGGCCAGTCGGCCTCCTGCTTGAAGAGATGAGTCGAAGGTGTAACAAGCCGGATCTCGTCGGAGGAGAACGCGTCGAAGAGCGATGACTGGCCAAGCTCGCGCTCCGCCTGCTCGTCGCCCGCGTGTTCAAGCAAGGTCTCGAGCGAAGCGAAAAGGCTCGCGCGGTTCACCTCGGCGATCGTGTCAAAGCCTCCCGCGAGAGTCATCGACTCGAGCACTTTCTTGTTCACCTTCCGGGTCGGCACGCGCTTGCAGAAATCGAGCACGTTCTTAAAAGGACCGTTCCCACGCGCTTCCAGAATCGCGTCAACCGCGATCCCGCCGACGCCTTTGATCGCTTCCAGCCCGAAGCGGATGCCCTTGACGTTCGGCAACTCGACGCCTTTTTTCGCCTTCGCTTTGATCGCCGCCGGATAGTACGGGGACTCAGACGAAAGCTCTTCGACGCTGAATCGCTTCTGCGAGAAATTTACATCGGGCGGAAGAACCGGAATATGGTGGGCGCGCGCATCCCCAATGTATTTCGTGATTTTGTCGGTATTATCCATTTCCGTGGTCATGAGTGCTGCCATGAACTCGGCTGGATAATGGGCCTTGAGGTAGGCCGTCTGATACGTGATCACGCCGTAGGCCGCAGAATGCGACTTGTTGAAGCCGTACTCGGCGAACTTCGCCATCAGGTCGAAGATCGACTCGGCCTTGGCGGCAGGCAGGCCGCGCTCGGTCGAGCCCTTGACGAAGATTGCCCGATGCTGGGCCATCTCCTCGGCCTTTTTCTTACCCATCGCGCGGCGGAGAAGGTCGGCTTGGCCGAGCGAATAGCCCGCAAGCTCGCGGGCGATCTGCATCACCTGCTCTTGATAGAGGATGACGCCGT
Organism: Oligoflexia bacterium; assembly: GCA_043757905.1. Taxonomy (GTDB): domain Bacteria; phylum Bdellovibrionota; class UBA1018; order UBA1018; family UBA1018; genus JAYVOO01. Next base: position 371 of record JAYVOO010000182.1, on the reverse strand, counting down.
ACGTATCGGAGAGGATCGGCGCGAGCGCCTCGACGTCGTAGGAAGTCACCTTGCGTCCGTGCTTGCGGTCGATGAAGTCGTCGACCATTCCGGAGCCGAGCGGGCCCGGGCGATAGAGCGCGTTGATGGCCGTGATGTCCTCGAGCGAGTCCGGAACGATGCGCTGGCAGAGATCTTTCATCCCCGAGCTCTCGACCTGGAAGACGCCGTCCGTGTCGCCTGAGCTGATCAGATCGAACACCTTCTTGTCCTTATAATTCATTCGACCGAGGTCGAAGGGGTGCCGGTCGTGGATCAGCTTGATGGCGTTGTCGATGACCGTCAGGGTCTTCAGCCCCAGGAAGTCGAACTTGACCAGCCCGATTTGCTCA
>JAYVOO010000181.1:0-2136 GCA_043757905.1 Oligoflexia bacterium | reverse complement strand
CCAGGATTGCGTTTATGAACGAAAGGATGAACTCAACACCCTCTACGCAAACCCTTACCTTCGCCGCGAACCTCATGATGGAGCTTTCGAGCAAGCATCTGCTCAAGCATCCTTTCTACAAGCAGTGGAGCGATGGCACGCTCTGCAAGGACAAGCTAAAAACCTACGCGCGCCAATACTACCACCATGTTTCGGCATTCCCCCGCTACCTGAGCGCCACGCACTCCAACTGCGAGTCGATTACGGCGCGCCAGGTTCTGCTCGACAACCTCATTGACGAAGAAAAGGGTGAGAGCAACCACCCTGAGCTCTGGCTCCGTTTCGCCGAGGGGGTTGGGGCGACCCGCGAGGCCGTGCAGACCGAAGAACTCCTTCCTGAAACCCGCAAACTGATCGACACGTTCATGAGCTCGTCCCGCTCGTCCTACGCCGAAGGCCTAGGCGCGCTCTTCGCTTACGAGCATCAGGTTCCCGAAATCGCCCAGTTCAAATCCGACGCACTCGAAAAGCATTACGACGTTCCTGCGAACGGTTCCGGCGCCGAGTTTTTCCGCGTCCACGCACAGGCAGATGTTTATCACACTCAGGCTGTCAGCGAGCTCCTGAACCAGCTTTCTCCCGAAGACAAGGAACTCGCCATGAAAGCCGCGTTCGAGGCAAGCACCCAGCTCTGGGAGTTCTTGGACGGGATGCATGCCACAGGCGTCGCTGTCGCCAGTTAGTAGCCTTCTTCGCGTCAACGGCCTGATCTTTCCCGTGCGCCTCGGCGTCGGAGACGAAGAAAGAAGTCGAGATCAGGAAGTAAGATTCGATCTTGCGCTTGGTTTCCATGAATCGCCCCGGGCGATCTCGAGCGATCGGATCGAAGACACCATCTGTTACGCTGCGCTTTCGGGGAGTATCGCCCAAGTTTGCGCTCTCAAGCAGTACTATCTGATCGAGCATCTTGGTTTCGAGGCCTATCAGGCCGTCCAGGCAGCCCTACGCGGACAGAACGGGGCGGACCTGTGGCTTAAGATCACGAAACTGAAGCCTCCGATCCCGGGGCTGACGGAAGGCGTGAGCTTCTCCTACGGGGATCGGAAGCTCGGCCCGATATGATCGTCCTTGGCCTGGGCACTAATACCGGAGATCGACTGAGCTTCCTCAGGCGCGCGATCTTTGATCTCAGTCAGGTCGCTGGCCTGAAAATCGATTCCATCTCGCCGATCTATGAATCGCAGGCGATGCTTCCGCCAGGAGCGCCGCAGTCGTGGGACAGTCCGTTCTTGAATCTCGCACTGGCCTGTTCGTGCACGCCTGAAGCTCAGCTCTCTCCGATGGGACTACTCTCGGCAATAAAAGCCATCGAACGCCTGATGGGCCGCGAGAGCCTCGAGCGCTGGGCTCCGAGAGTCATCGACATCGACATCCTGACCTGGAACGATCTTGAGACGAAAAACGAAGCGCTCGTCATCCCGCATGCGGGGATCTGCGACCGGCCCTTCGCGCTCTTGCCTCTTCATGATCTCGATCCTGAGCTAAAGGCCCACCCCATGCTACGCGGGCGCGGTGCGCATGAGCTGGTCGCGCGTTGGCGTTTCGAAGCCGAGGAAAAGGTACCCTTCCAAACTCGGATCGCGCCCCGTTACCTGCTCCCCGAGCTGATGGGCGTGCTGAATCTGACTCCGGACTCTTTTTCCGACGGCGGCCGCTTTGACCGCGTCGATCGAGCCGTCGAGCAGGCAATGTCTCTCGTGCACGCCGGCGCGACGGTCCTCGACCTTGGAGCCGAGTCCACCCGCCCGGGCGCGACGCCGGTCGACCCTGACACTGAATGGAGCAGGCTCGAGCCTGTGCTGGAAGCGCTCAAGTCCGCCGTCGTAGGGAGTTCTGTCCAGCTCAGCGTCGACACGCGCCATCCCACCACTGCTGCAGGCGCCCTCAAAAAGGGCGCCGACTGGTTGAATGACGTTTCCGGGCTCGATCAGCCGGAGATGCGGCAGATCGCCGCAGACTCCCGAGTGAAACTCGTGGTCATGCACCATCTGGGCATCCCACCCGTCGCCGACCGCACTCTTCCCGATTCGACGGACCCGATCGAGGAGATCCTGGCCTGGGGCCGCGCGAAGCTCGAGGAGCTGGCGGCAGCGGGAA
>JAYVOO010000180.1:0-2137 GCA_043757905.1 Oligoflexia bacterium | reverse complement strand
GCAGCACCGTTACCGCGATTTCTGCCGGCCCCGCGCGCGTAGTCGACACGATCCGCACGGCGCTCGCGATGGGCGCCGACAGCGGCATACACGTCGAGCTTCCTGAGACGGCCGACAACAACCTGGCCGCAAAGGCGATCGCCGGCGCCCTGAAGAAGGAAGCCAAGGTCGACATCATCTTCTCAGGCAAGGAAGCCATCGACGACGGCGCGGCCCAGACGAGCCAGCTGATCGCCGAGTACTTCGGCGCGCCTTCGATCACGGTGGTCGCGGGCATCGAGTACCTGGGCGCTTCAATCAAAGCCAAGCGCGAGATCGAGGGCGGCGCCTTCGAGATGGTCGAAGCGGCGCTTCCGGCTCTGATCGCGGCGCAGAAGGGCCTGAACGAACCCCGCTACGCGTCTCTTCCGAACATCATGAAGGCGAAGAAGAAGGAAGTGAAGGCGCTCAAGCTCGCCGACGTCGGCGCAAGCGACGCCGACCAGAAGATCCGCTACAAGAATTTCCAGCTTCCACCGCCTAAGCAGGCCGGAAAGAAGATCGCGGGCGATCCCGCACAGCAGGCCAAGGATCTCGTGCGCCTGCTCCACGAAGAAGCAAAGGTGATCTGAAAATGGCAAAAGTATTCATTGTCGCTGAACATCGAGACGGCCGCCTGAAAAAGTCCACGTTCGAGCTCCTCGGGGCCTCGAGCGCCGCGGGCAACGAAACACACGCGATCTTGCTCGGGGACGGCGTCGCCGACCTCGCCAAGGAGCTCGCCCACTACGGCGCTTCTAAAGTGCACCTCGCGCAGTCGCCCGCGCTCAAGTTCTACACGGCCGAGGCTTACGCCAAGGTCGTCGCGGACGTCGCGAAAGCTGGCGGAGCCGAGATCGTGCTCGCCAGCCACTCCCCCACGGGTCGGGACTTCATGCCCGCCGTCGCCGCCAAATTGGGCGTCGGGTTGGCCAGCGACTGCACTCAGCTCGCATTCGAAGGCGCGAACATCAAGGTCCGGCGTCCGATCTACGCCGGCAAGGCCACGGTGGAAGTGGAGTTCGTGGGCTCAGGCCCACGCCTCGCGACCGTGCGCCCGAACGCGCTCGGCGTTCCGAAGCCTGATACCGCGAAGACCGCCGAAATCGTCGCGGTCACGCCGTCGCTCGACGGCCTGAAGACCAAGGTGCTCGAAGTCGTGAAAGGTTCGAGCGGACGCCCGGACGTGACCGAGGCCTCGATCGTCGTCTCGGGCGGCAGGTCGCTCAAGAACGCCGAGAACTTCAAGCTCCTCGAAGATCTGGCAGACGTTCTAGGTGCCGCCGTCGGCGCTTCGCGCGCGGCCGTGGACGCGGGCTTTCGCCCGCACCGCGATCAAGTGGGGCAGACCGGTAAGGTCGTCTCGCCCACGCTCTACATCGCCTGCGGAATTAGCGGTGCGATCCAGCATCTGGCTGGCATGCGCACGTCCAAGACGATCGTCGCGATCAACACCGATCCTGAGGCTCCGATCTTCCAGGTAGCCGACTACGGCGTCGTCGGCGATCTCTTCACGCTCGTGCCCTTGCTGAAAGACGAATTCAAGAAGATCAAAGAACACTGATCTCGCGGCTGCCTGAAAAGCTTGGGTTAGCCCTTTTGATTGCGCTTGAGGGTGGCGTGAAGGTCGGCGCCGCTTTTCTTCGGCTTGAGCCAGAGGAATGCGCCGACGACGGCCACTGCGATTGCAAGATAAGCGAAAAGGTGAAGATCAATCATCATTCGGCACATTAAAGCAAGCGGCATGCCGGGAGCGCTGATCTCGCCCGGCTACGGCTTCGCCGCCTTCACGTTCTTGTTCCGGAGATTCGAGATTTCCGCGTAGATCACGCGCCGGGCACGCTGCACGGCCCCGATCCCGCGCTGGTTCGGGAGAGCGTGGGACGGATTATAGGACAGCGCCTCGCAGAACGCCGGATCAGCGAAACCGGAAGCAAGTTTGAGCTTGGCGAGCTTCACGTACTGGCGTGTCGCCTTCTCGCCCCAGGGAAGTGCAGCGTTCTCGACGGAAGGCATGCTGTCTTCATGGAAATTCGCGACGAGTTCGAAACAGCCTTCATTCTCGGAGGATGCCAAGTCGTTATGGAGCTGCTCAGAGAGAAAATTCGCGGATGGCGCC
>JAYVOO010000179.1:0-2139 GCA_043757905.1 Oligoflexia bacterium | reverse complement strand
CAAGACGCGGAAGTCGACGGCCGCCCAAGTATCCGTCCTCAAGAAACCCTCTATCCTCAATCCAGAAGTCGCTGACGCCGTTCAAGGCAAGATCATCGGCACGATCAGTTTCAAAGGCCTGAAGCGGATTGAGAAGGACGCGGTTCTCGCGAAGCTCGTGACCAAGCCAGGCCAGGAGTTCTCGTCGGAAAATATCAAATCCGACATCCAGGCGCTTTTTGGCATGGGTTACTTCGACGATATCGAAGTCCAGGGAGACGCATCGGGCAACGCTCTGAACCTCCAGTACCAGGTACGCGAGCGTCCGGTGATCTCCAAGATCGAGTTTGACGGCAACGAGCGAATCGGTACGAGCGACCTGAAAGACGTGATCAAGGTCAAGGAATGGTCCATCCTCGACGTCAACAAAGTCAAAGAGGATGTGGCGCTCATCCAGAAGCACTACGAAGAAAAGGGCTTCTACTTAGCGAAGGTCAGCTTCGAATTGATCGCTTTGAAGTCCGACGAAGTCGAGCTCAAGTACAAGATCAACGACTATGAGAAGGTTCGGATCAAGAAGATCACCTTCCTGAACAACAGCAAGTTCACTGACGAGCAGTTGAAAGCTGTCTTGCAGGAGACTCGCGAGGGCGGGCTATTCTCGTTCTTGAATAGCTCAGGCAACTTCAAGGAATCCTCTTTCAAGCAGGACCTTCAGCGTTTGACTTATTGGTACCTGGATCACGGGTTCGTGAAGTTCCGGTACGAGAATCCCGTCGTCACCGTCAGCGACGACAAAAAGTGGCTCTACATCTCGATTTATGTGGATGAGGGCGAGCAGTACAAGATGGGCCCGCTCGATTTCTCGGGCGACCTGCTCTTCCCGAAGGAAGAGCTCCATGGCGAACTGACGCTGCTCGAGGGCGAGACCTTCTCGATCTCCAAGAGAAACGCCGACATCCAGCGCCTGACCGAGAAGTACCAGGACCTAGGTTACGCTTTCGTCAACGTGATCCCGAAGATGAACATCCACGACGACACGCGGCTCGTGGACATCGATTACGGATTCGAAAAGGGCAATCTCGTCTACTTCGGTGAGATCTACATGGTCGGGAACTCGAAGACGTATGACAAAGTCATTCGCCGCGAGCTGAAGATCCATGAAGGTGAGCTCTATAGCGGCACGAAGATGCGGCAATCCAAGGAGAACGTCGAGCGTTTGGGTTATTTCGCGCCCGGCGAGGTGATCTTCAACACGATCACTCCTAAGGGTCGGCCCGACATCCTGAATCTGGAGATCGCCGTCAAGGAGCGTTCGACTGGCACGATCACGCTGGGCGCCGGATACGGAAGTGTCCAGGGCTTCTTCTTCACGACGACGATCTCTGAAATCAATCTCATGGGCCGCGGGCAAACCGTCAGCCTCTCTGCGCAGTACGCGGCCAACCGTTCGTCCCAGAGCTTCAATTTGGGCTTTACTGAGCCCTATACGTTCGACTCCCTCTGGTCGACGGGTTTTGATGTCTACTACGTGACCTTCCCGATTCCGCGCCGCTATGAGACCCGCAAGCTCGGCTTCGATATCCAGCTCGGCCATCCGATTGCGGAGTACACCAACGCGTACATTACCTATAAGAACGAAGGCCTTCGGATCGAGGATATCAATCCGGCCGTATCGGACTCGCAGGTCCTGGGCGACGAGGGCGTGCTCTCATCGATCGTGTGGAAGGTCGTTCGCGACAAGCGAAATAACCGCTTCGAGACGACCGACGGCAACTACCAGAGCGCTTCGTTCGAGACCGCGGGCATTGGCGGCGACAAGGACTTCCTGAAGTGGATCGGAAATAGCCGCTATTACAAGCGCATCTGGGGCGATCTCGTTTTCCGAAACAACATCGAGATTGGGCATATCTCGCCTTGGGGCGGAAAGATCTTGCCTCCTTCCGAGAAATTCTATCTCGGCGGTCCCAACAATATGAAGGGCTTCGACCTCTTCCTGCTCGGCCCGACCGAGCCAGGCAAAGACGGATCACCCGTCACGGTCGGTGGCGTCTTCGAAGCTTTCTCGATCGCCGAGTTCGAGTTCCCGCTCATCAAGGAAGCCGGCCTAAAATGGGTCGTTTTCTTCGACGCTGGCAATACCTGGGACCACGTTCCGGC
>JAYVOO010000178.1:0-2142 GCA_043757905.1 Oligoflexia bacterium | reverse complement strand
AATGTCTGAGGCCGCGAACGCTGAATCCAATTCCGGCCCGAAGACCGCGCTCGACCAGTTCGCGCGCACTCAATCGAGCCGCCAGTTCACCGGCCGGCCGATCACCCTCCAGGTTCGCGACACCGAGCTTGCCGATGTCTTCCGGCTGATTGGCGAGGCCAGCGGCTTCAACATCATCATGGGCGACGACGTGAAGGGCAAAGTCACGGTCTCGCTGATCGATGTGCCATGGGACCAGGCGCTCGACGTGATCCTCAACACGAAGCAGCTCGGGGCCGAGCGGCAGGGGAGCGTACTTCGGATCGTGACTCTCGCCAACCTGACCGCGCAGAAACAGCAGGAGCTGCAGGCCAAAGTCGCCACCGAAAGCGTCGCGCCTCGGGTGACCCGAGTTTTCCCGGTGAATTACGCCAATCTGGAGGATCTGCAGGCCACGCTTTCGAAGTTCAACGTGACCACTGCTGCGGGCACGCAGACGTCGGCCACCTCGACCTTCGTGCAGGCCGACAAACGCACCAACAGCCTCGTGATTCGCGACATCCCCGATAATATCGAGCGCATGAAGAAACTAATCGAGCTGCTCGACACCCAGACGCCCCAGGTATTGATCGAAGCCAAGATCATCGAGGCGAGCGAGGGTTTCACCAAGACCCTGGGTGGGAGTCTCGGCGCAGGAAACCGTGATCCGCTGGGCGATGCGGGCGGGCAGAGCAAGTCCTTGGGCTTCGCGAGCTTTGGGGGCCTCAATCCGGTGGATCCTCTCTTCGGCTCTCCTGGTGTCTTTGCCAACGGCACGGCCGCCGCGGGTCTTGGCAATTTCGGGATCTCACCTTCGCTCAGCATCCTCGGGCATGACCTCCGCCTGAACGCGCTCATCCATTTCGGCGAGACCGAGAACAAGCTAAAGCTGGTTGCGTCCCCGAGAACCGTCGTCTTGAACCGCGAGACCGCAAATATCCTGCAGTCGACTCCAGTGCTGGTCTCGACCACGACCGTCCAGCCAGGCGTCGGCACCGTGCTGGGCGAGAATATCCAGCAAGCCAACCTGAGCCTGACCGTCTCACCGACGGTCACCAACGAAGGCAGCGTCTTGATGAATCTGACCGTCACGCGCGACCTGCCGCAGACGGTAGGCGTCGGCAAGAGCGCGGTCGGGAACCGCAATATGACGACGAAAGTGCTCGTCGACAGCGGAAACACGCTCGTGATCGGAGGCATCTACACGCAGACCAACACGAATGTCAGCTCGGGCTTTCCAATCCTGCGTAAAATCCCGGTAATCGGCTGGCTCTTTGGAGAAGACTCTGAAGCGACCGACAAGTCCGAGCTCTTCTTCTTCATCACACCCCGGATCCTGAACGTGAAAGAAGCGGGCCTGCCCGGGTGAGCGCCGCTAAATTCCAGAAGAGAGATCATCCGCTCATCTACCAATACCTGAAGAAATATCAGGAGGACCCGAGCTCGCGCATCTTCGCTCCTCTTGCCGAGGCCTACCGCAAGGCAGGTCTCGCGGACGAGGCGATCGAAATCTCGCGCGAGGGCCTGCGCATCCACCCCGGATTCATCGGCGGCCGGGTCGCGCTCGGGCGCGCGCTGTTCGACAAGGGCATGTTCGAGGAAGTGATCGAGGAGCTTAAACAGGTCGTCACGGATGTTCCGGACAATCTCGTCGCCCAACGTCTCGTGGCCGAAAGCTGTTTAATGGTAGGCCGGATCGCGGAGGCGCTCGGCGCTTACAAGTTTTTGCTCTATTTCGCACCGCAGGATCTCGAGACCTCGAAGATCGTGCAGGAGCTTGAGGCACAAGCTTACGAGCGCGGCACGCTCGTGCTTCGAACTGATTCACCTAGCCAGAAAACCGTCGAAAAACTGGCGGAGTTCTCCGTGCAGGCGGCTGGAGGCGCGATCGAAGGCGACCCCGGCCTGCGCCGGCAGAAGTGGATCCGCAAAATCGAGCTTCTCCAGGGACTCTTGCAGAGAGTGGAGCGCTACCGCTCACTTCCTAAACACTAATCCTTCTCATTTGACACTCTGACGCCCCTCGGTTACGAATTGGAACCATGTACGCCACCAATCAGTTCCGTAAAGGCTTGAAGGTCCAGCTGGACGGCATCCCCTATGAGATCGTGGACTTCCAACACG
>JAYVOO010000177.1:0-7848 GCA_043757905.1 Oligoflexia bacterium | reverse complement strand
ATCTGGAACGGCATCTCATGCTCCTAGTTGGCGGATGGCTTCATAAACACCGATGCTTACCGCATTGGCTAGATTCAACGAACGCACTCTCGCGTCGTAGAGCGGGATCCGCACGCTCTCTGTCGGATAGCGGTTGATCAACTCATCGGGAAGGCCCATCGTCTCTTTGCCGAAGAAGAGATAGGTGCCCGGCTTGAACTCGTGCTCGAATAAGGTATGCCCGGCCTTCTTCGAGAAGAACACCTTGGGCGCGTCCTTCGGAAGGGAAGTCATGAACGCATCGAGGCTCGGATGAACGACGACTTTCAGGTGCTCCCAATAATCCAGGCCCGCGCGCTTCAACCGCGAGTGGCTGATCTCGAAGCCCAGTGGCTCGATCAGATGGAGAACAGTCCCAGTCGCCAGGCAGAGTCGGCCCACGGAGCCCGTGTTCTGCGGTATCTCTGGCTCGACCAATACGACATTTAGGTCATAAGGCATCCCCGCGCCAACTTTAGGGGCGAAGGGTGTTCATCATGCGCGGAAACGGAATCGTCTCGCGTACGTGCTCGACACCCGTCATCCAGGCGACCGTGCGCTCGAGCCCGAGGCCGAAGCCCGAGTGAGGAACCGATCCGTAGCGACGGAGGTCCAGGTACCAGGAGTAGTCTGCCTCCTTAAGTCCGTGCTCGGAGATGCGGCGCTGGAGCACTTCGACGCTCTCTTCGCGCTGGCCTCCACCGATGATCTCACCGTAGCCATCGGGCGCGATCAGGTCGCAGCCGAGCGCGTAGCGGCCCGTGCCGGTGACGCCAGGCCCACCGACCGTATCGGACTGCTTGAAGTAGAACGCCTTGATCTGCGACGGCATGTGATGAACGAACACTGGCTTCGTGAACTCCTCGCCAAGCGCGGTCTCGTGAGGAGCTCCGAAGTCCTCACCCCAGGGAATCGAATGGCCACGCTTCTCGAGCACCCTAAGCGCCTCGTCGTACGAGATCTGCGGGAATGGTCCCTTGATCAACTCGAGCTTCGAAAGGTCGCGTTCAAGAATAGTGAGCTCCTTGGCGCGGTTGGCGAGCACGTTTTGAACAATGTGCTCAATGAAGGCCTCGCCGAGCTTCATATTGTCGTTCAGGTCGTTGAACGCGACTTCGGGCTCGATCATCCAGAATTCCGTCAGATGCTTGCGCGTCTTGGATTTCTCGGCGCGGAAAGTCGGGCCGAAAACATAGACCTTGCCGAAGGCCATCGCGCCGACTTCGCCGTAGAGCTGACCCGACTGCGTGAGATAAGCCTTCTCGTCGAAGTAAGGAGTTTGGAAGAGCGTCGACGTGCCTTCGCACGCGCTCGGGGTCAGGATCGGCGCATCGAAACGCACGAAGCCTTGCTTGTCGAAGAACTCCGCGATCGACCGGATAATTTCGGCCCGCACGCGGAGCGCGGCCCACTGCTTGGGGCTGCGGATCCAGAGATGGCGGTTCTCCATTAGGAACTCGACCCCGTGGTCCTTGAGCGAGATGGGATAAGGCTCGGCGATCTGATGGACCTTGATGCCTTGAATGCCCATCTCGAAGCCGCCCGGCGAGCGCGGCTCCTTGCGGAGCTTGCCAGTCACTTCGACTGACGACTCCTGCGTGAGCTTCTCGAACTCGTTGAACGCGTCTTCGCTGCATTCGCCTTTGAAGAGAATGCCCTGCATGAGGCCCGTGCCGTCGCGCATGACCAGAAACTTGACCTTGCCTGAGCTTCGCTTGTTGTAGACCCAGCCCTTGACCGTCACGACCTGGCCGTCGAACTGGTCGGCGTTCTCGATATAAAATCTGCTCATGGTCCTGGATTCCCGGGCGAAGCGCCCTCGTGTGAGTTCCCTCCCACTGCTACCACAATAAATGGTGCCTGACACCTTTTGGTAGGGCACCCGCGTCAGTGGAGCTTGTCGAACTGATCTTTCTCGAGAATATTGAACTCGCCGAGCACCTCGCCTGGCGAGTGCGTCGCGAAGAGCGCGATCAGATCGAGCTTGGGCGCACCGCCTGCCTCGTACTGACTCGCTTATGTGCCCATGTCGAGCGAGTCGATCGTCCAGCCCGTCAGCGCTCCGACGACGTAGTTGCCGAACTGAAACGCCTCAAGCTCTTTGTTGAGCGTGAGAGAGTCACAGAAGCCGGGCTTGCCTTTGAGCTTCTTCTGCGCGGTGAAAGCGGCAAGGTACCCGCGCGCGAGAGGGTCGCCCGTAGCCGCCGCACCGCTAGTCGCCAGCTGAAACTGCGCCGAATGGCGGGTCTCATGGATCAGGAGCATGAGCCCGGCGTAAGGGTTGTCGATGCCTGCGATTTTCTCGGGATTCAGGATCACGCGCCCCGCGCCCGGCACCGCCGGATCGAAACCGAAGAAACTGGCGTTGGAGATCGTCGTGGTATCGATGATCAGGACGGGCGCCGCTATGCCGAAGGATTTCACCTCGACCGCGATAACCTGCCCACGGAGCGCCTTCTGTTCGCCGGCTCCGAGCTGCCCATACTGCTGGATCCGCGCGGCGAACGTTGGGTCTGCGGAAATCGCCGCGACTAGGGCGTCTCGGTCCGCTTGCGCGCCCGTCGCGAGGGCCTGGAGAAAGGGCAGCGATTCCGGCTGAAGCGCGACGGAGACCGCGAGCCGGGTAAGAAGGATTTTCATGCGCCATTTCCACCTCAGTCAGAGAGGTACCGCACTCCCCCGGGCGCGCAGGTTCCACCTGCGGAAAACACATCCCGCGGATCAGTCCGTGATCCACGCGCCGTGGGCCTGGATCAAGTGATCGAAGAAACCCGAAGTCACGACGTCGCCCGCCTCGGATTTCTTGTCTTCGGGGCGTCTGAAGTGACGAACGTCAGAGTCGCCCAGGGAGAATATCCGCACCTCCCCCGCAAGTTCAGGGAGCGGATCGATACCGAGTTTCTTGAGAGCGGCGATAAGGCCAGAGTCGCGAGTGTAAAATCCGAATTCGATCCCGGTCGCGGAAACGAGCATTTCATCAGTCACGGTATTATTCTGCTGCACTCCGAAAACCATCGTCATCGAGAGATTGTGACGAGCTCCGACCAGCATCTTTCGAAGGAGCTCGACTTGGGCCGGCTCATCCAACCCCACGGCGCCAGCGGCCCATGCCCGCTCGAAGCCTCCGATCACGACCACTTGCCGATTTCGAAGAACCGCGGCCGCGGGAGATGGATCCTCGGGGTGGTAATCCTGGAAACGCGATGCGACTTCGGTCATCGCCTGGACGCTCGCGGGGTAATCACCTTCGAGACCCCTCTTTCGGATGTAGCTACTGAGTCGAACCTTCCGAAGCGGTTCGAGCCACGGCGCATGATTGTCGACGGTGAGCGGAAAAGAAGGCTTTCCCGGAATCGTGTATGCATCCCAAACCGTATGTCGCGCGCGCTCGTACGAGTTGAGCGTGATCATCGCGTAGTAAGTTTGAAGGCTTTTCCGCAAAGCATGGGGTTCGTTCGGCAAATGTCCTTCCAGTTCCCGGAGCTTCGGAATCAAGCGGGTCGGCGGGATGCGCGCCATAAGATTCTCCACGCTCGCTACCATCCAATACTCGGCGTTCTCGCCTTCGCCGATCGAATGAATGACCTCGAAGCCATAAGCCTGGTAATCCTTCATCCGGCCCTCGCCCTTCGTCCAGTTGGCGAGATAAGCTTGCGATTTGGCCTCGTGGTCGATCCCCCAGGGCAGCGCGAGCGATTCGCGGAACGCGATGAGCGCTGACAACCCGAGCATCATCTCGCTCGGCCGCGGGTCATAGCTAGCGGCGCGGCTCAGGAGCCAGACCATCGGGTACTTCTTGCGGTCCAGGATCTCGTCGGTGAACTTAGGGAGCGGCAGCTTCTCGACCTCCGCGAAACGGTGCGGGCCGGCGTCCACCGCGCGCTGGCCGCGCACCATGCGCATGGCGGCCTGCCGGATCCAAGTCGCCTGCGCCGGATCGATCGGGCCCGTCGGCAGCTCGTCCAAGCGAAGCTCGCCGTGAAGTTTCTTCAGAAGCTCGGCGCCGGCCGGGCCCGTGAACATGGAGTTCGGCCAGTAGGCTCCCGACTCGAGATACAGCGACTGACCCATGAGCAAGCCTTCGTCGTCTGGCGAAGCCAGGATCGCCAATGCCTCGGCCTCGCTGTAGTAGCCACTCTTCACGAGTTTATAGAGCGCGAAGCGCTCGAGGACTGGGTCGCGCGCGCCGTGCGGCCGAAGCGCCTTAAGCGTCGCGCCGAGATTCTTGCCGAACGGATCGATGTTCAAGCTCACGTCGACCATGATCCGGTTGCGAGCTTCGCTCGCGCGATGCTGCTCGGAGCGCGCCGGCCGCGACACCGTCTCGAGCTCGAGGAACGAAAAGAACTTCCCGGCCCCCCAAGACGTCGGCACCGCGACCATCGCGAAAACCAGGGCAAGGGGGAATGTGAAAACGGAGCCGCGCATCGCGGGACATTGAGCAAGCGGCATGCCCCTCCGGCCGCGAAAACGGCTCGAATTGGGTCTTCAATCCCCTGAAATAGCAGGGATTTTAAGCGCCTCCGAAAGCACCCGGATCGGATCCGAGCGCCGCCCAGTCAGCTGTCGAAACGGTGGTCGGAACATCCGCTTTCTTAGCTGTTTTCCGCGATGCCGGCGATCCGGGAAACCGCTCTCCAGGCGCGCTCGGCGTTTAGCCGCGGATCCTGCGCCGACTCGGTGAACGTCGTCACCAGGCCTCCGATCATGATCGCTTGGATTTGATACGAGAGCTCCTGCACGTCCATAGCTCCAGATCGCGCGCCGACACCTGCCTCGTTCATCCGGTAAATCATGAAAGCGATCCGTTCGCGTCCCGCGTGGCGAGTCAGCTCGTTGATCTTCGTGAACTCGTGGTTGTAGCTGGCAAGGTAGTAGAAATTGAGGAAAAGCGAGCGAAAACCCGGGTTTTCGGCCGCCCAATCGAAGTACCCCTTCACATAAGTCCTGAGCATCTGAACCGGATCCTTGCCTGCCCGACCCATGAGCTCGGCCGTGTATGCGACGTAATGCTCGATGATCACCTTCGCGACCTCGGCGTAGAGCGAGTCCAGGCTCGGGAAGTGGTAACGAAGCAGCGCTTGGTCGACGCGCGCGCGAGCCGCGACATCGGCCATCTTGGAATGCGCCACCCCCTGCTCGATGAAGATCGATACGGCGGAGTCGATGATCTTCTGCCTGCGATTCTGGGGAGCCTTTGGCATTCCCTATCTTATCGGCAACCTATCTATTATTTAAAGTTTATTTATAAAAATGAAAAAAACGACTTCCAAAATAGCAGCCATCAGTGTATAACGCTTTGCATTAACCAAGGAATTGCCGCTGAATCGGCGCCTTTTACCAAGAAAGCAGGATCCGCTCATGACCACCCGAATCCCCCTCCTCCTGATCGCCCTCTCCACTCTCTCTTCCGCTTCGGCCCTCGCAGCTGATTCGTACTTGAGCTGCAAGTTCACGGCGGACCCGAAGAGCTCGATCTCCGTCGGCGTCGACGAAGCCACTCACCAAACCGAGACCGTTCTCCTTGGCGTGACCACGGGCGACCGGACCGGCACGATCCAGTCCGCGCTTCTTCGCGCTGGCTCGGTCGCAAAGCAGATCGCCCAAGGCGCGGTAGTCATCGCGTTCGCGGATGACGCCGACCCCAAAGCTTCCGAGATCTTCGACGCCGCCCTTTTCGCCGTCGCCCGCAACAAGAAGACGGGCACCTTTGACGGCTACCTCTCGGTGCAGGACGACGGCTTGGCCGTGATGTCTGTCACCTGCAACGTGAAGAAATGAGCGCCAGCGTTCGGGGCCTGCCTCAGTACTCGGCTGCGAACTGGGCGAGAGTCCTGACGTAGGTCCCACTCGCCCCGCGCTTAGGCAGATACGAGAGATGGGTCACGCCGTAAGCGGTCGCTGCGATATCCAGGTGCGCCCAGGGCACGCCTTTTCGGATAAACTGTTTCAAGAAGATCGCGCCGCGGATCGTGCCGCCGAGCCCGTCGTTCGCGGAATTCTTCATGTCGGCATACTCGCTCTTCAGGTCGTCGAAATACTCGTCATAGAGCGGAAGCTGCCAGATGCGCTCGCCGTTCGAGGCGCCGACCGCGCGGAGCTTAGCGATCAGCTCCTCGTCATTGCCCATGATCCCGCAGCAGTACTTGCCGAGCGCGACCGAGACAGCACCCGTCAGAGTCGCGGCGTCGATGACCACGTCGGGCTTCATGTCCTGCGCGTAGTCGAGGACGTCGGCCAGGATGAGGCGGCCCTCGGCGTCGGTATTGATGATTTCCACCGTCTTTCCCGAGCGGGCGGTCAGCACGTTTCCGGGCTGGATTGCGCTACCGTTTGGCATGTTTTCGGTAAACGCCAGCACCGCGATGACCTTGTTCTTCACCTTCCAGCGCGCGGCGAGCAGGATCGCGCCCATGATGGTCGCCGCACCCGTCATGTCATGCTTCATGTCTTCCATGCGCATAGACGGCTTGATCGAGATGCCGCCGCTGTCGAAAGTGACGCCCTTGCCGACGAGCGCGACGGTCTTGGTCAAAGCATCCGTTTTCTTAGGGGTATACTCGAGCACGACGACGCGGCCTTCGCGGTCAGAGCCGAGGCCCACGCCAATAAAGAGGCCCATCTTCTCCTGAATGGCCTGCGCTTCGGTGAGCATGCGAAACTTGAGGCCGTACTCGCTCGCGAGGCGTTTCGCTTCGTTCGCGAAATATTCGGGCGTGCCGATGTTCGAAGGCTCGTTGGACCAATTACGCGTGACATGAACGGCATCGCCCACTGCGGCGACCTGCTCGAGCTCGGTGTCGAGCTTGGCCTTCAACGCTTTGTCCTTAGTCAGGAACGTGAGGCGCATCGCAGGCGCATCCTTGTCGCTTTTGGCGGACTTATAAGTATTGATGGAGTAAGCGGCAAGCACCATTCCCTCGGCGAATGCGCGCGCGAGCTGCAGTCCCTCGATGTCCTTGGGCAGACCCTTTGCTTCAAGAAGCGCGTCGAGCTGAATCGCCGCCGCCTTGGTCTTTTCGGCGACCAAGCGATTCCAGACATGACCGCCGGCGACCCGAAGCTTTTCCAAGTTTACTTCGGTGACCTGGCCGATGCCGACGAAAAGGACGTGCTGCGCGCCCTTCTTCCCGCCAAACGGCACAAACTGCAGGGAGCCCGAGCCGCCGGAGAAGGTCTCGCCCTTGCGGTAACGGTCGACCAGCGGCGCATACGCACCCTTGAGCGAAAGAGCCTTCTTGCCCGCGCCGCCCGACTCCTGGAAGACGCCGACTACGTCGACTTCGACATTCTTGGAGAGACTGGTTCTTGCTTCAAGGACGGGCAGTTTCAACATGCTGGTGATTCCCTTATAATCTCTGGTTAAACGAGTGTTTTTTAATTACCATAGGGCCCTGCCATGTTGAAGCGGTATCACCACATTGTAGGAAGTGCGTTTCGAGTGGTCGATGCATGCGTGATCGGCGCCGTGTGGATTTTCTCGTACTGGCTGCGCTTCAACCTCCCCCTGATCGAAGTGACCAAGGGTTTCCCGAAGTTCGAGAGCTACGCAGCGCTCTGCCCGCTCGTCATGGCGCTTTGGATCATCATCTTCTCCAATCTCGGAGTCTATCAGTCCAAGCGCATGTTGCGCCGAACGCACGAGGCGTTCCTTCTGCTCAAGGCCCACAGCGTGGCGATGGTCTTTTTCCTCGCGCTCACGTACATGTTCAGCGAGTACAAGTACTCGCGCGCCGTGATGCTCTACTTCGGCGTCCTGGGCGGGCTGCTCCTCATCGTGTTCCGACTCAGCCTGAGAAACGCGCTCCGCTCGATCCGCCGGAGTGGCTA
>JAYVOO010000176.1:0-2145 GCA_043757905.1 Oligoflexia bacterium | reverse complement strand
GCTGGTTCAGCGACTCCGCTTCTCGGCGGCCAACGCTACTCACGCCTCCTACCCTGGTACCGGGGCTCCGAAAATGCCGAAATGGAAGTGGAGTCGACCGCGCTCTGCGATTTCGTCGAGCGCGAGACCGGCCAAGCTGACGTCTCGGTCCTGATCGACGTGCATTCGGGCTTCGGCTTAATTGACCGCCTCTGGTTTCCCTACGCGAAGAGCTATGAGCCCTTCCCGAACCTGCCCGAAGCCTACGCGCTCAAGATGCTGCTCGATCAGGCGCATCCGAATCACATCTACGCGTTTGAGCCCCAGTCCAAGAGCTACACTACCCATGGCGATCTTTGGGATCACCTCTATGACCGCCATCGCGCGGCGGACGAGACGGGCGCGCGGACCATGGTGCCGCTCACCCTCGAGATGGGATCATGGCAATGGGTGAAGAAGAACCCGCGCCAGCTCTTTTCCGCGCTAGGAGCCTTCAATCCAATCAAGCCGCATCGCCAGCGCCGGGTGCTCCGACGCCACGTGATCTTCTTTGACTTCCTGATGCGCGCGATTGTCTCCCATACGCCTTGGTCGCGGCTCTCCCCAAGCACGCGGACGCTACTCCAGGCTCAGGCGTCAGAGCTCTGGTACGCGGGGTAACGGTAAGATTCAGAGATGACTGAGAACGCGCGCTCGCAAAGTGCGTCGCGCGACGACACGGACGCGTGGCGCGCCACCTCGAGCGTGCGCAGCTCGACGAGGATCCGCCGGTTCCGCAAAAGTGAGAGAAGCTGCGGCAGGAAAACCAGATCGCCGTAATAGTAGATCGAGTCGCGGCTCGCCGCGTCGACTGGGTGGCCGTTCACGCGAGTGTACTTCATGCAAAGCATGAGCACGTCGCTTCCGGCTGCGACAGCTGACGCGAAGAACGACCTCCGAAACGGTAGGACCGTGTCGCCGTTACTGCTCGTGGCTTCCGGAAACAGCACGACATTGAAGCCCTGCCTGAGCGCCAAACTTAGTTTTTCCGTTTCTACGCCCGTACGCGTCCTGTCTCTCCGCTCGACAAAGAGACTACCCGCGAGCCGGGCCATCTGCCCCAGAAAAAACGTATCACGCACCTCGACCGAGGTCACGAAAACTGCTGGATAGACGGAGGCGATCACCAGCACGTCGATGTAGGACAGGTGGTTTGAAACAATGAGCTTGCCGCCTTCGCGGCCGGGCGGCTTGACCCGGAAAACTTCCTGCACGCGGATATCGAGCGCCTTGAGCGCTAGGCGGGAGTAAAATGCCATGATGGCCTGCCGAGCGGACCGAAGTGCAATCTCGTCCCAAAGCACCAGGCCTGCAAGCAGCGCGTGGGCCGAAAACACGGCGACTACGGTGAAGAGCGCAAGCGCCTTGAGAACTGCGATGAAGGTGCGGATCACAACCCGTACTTCCTCTCGTGGGCGGGATTCATGCGGTCCGTCCGAAGAAGCGTGAAGAAGTCGGCGCAGTGGAAGTCCAGATCCAGCGCCGGCTCTCTCCCGACTTCCGCCCCGGCCCGAAGGTAGGATTCGAGCAGAGGCGGAAGGGAGAGTCCGGAAGCCCCGCTTTGGGTTTGGGTGGAGAGTAGAACCTCCGGACGAAGCGTGTTGGGGGTCAATAGGCCGAGACTAGGGATCCGAAACTTTCCGCGCGGGAGGATAGTCACATCTTCGCACTGCCGGCCCTGATCCCGCAGGCGCTGGTTGATCACGGCGATCTCGGCGATGCTCGTCGTTTTCACGCTCGAGCAGCCGAAGAGAAACTTGGCATCGACTGCACGGACGTAGGCCGAGACCCCGCGCCAGAGCATGCTCATCACCGCGCCGGTGCGGAAGCGTGGATCGATGCAGGCTCGCCCCAGCTCAAGCTTCGTGCCCGGAAGCTCAAGCAGCTCGGTCAGGTCGAACTCGTCCTGCGAGTAGTAGACTTCCGAGAAGAGCGAGCAGATCAGGCGGTAGGTCGCGATGATCTCGCCGGACTTACGGTCCTCGATCACGAGGTGGTCGCAAATAAAATCGAAGGAGTCGATGTCCATGCGGAAGATTGAGGGAGGGCTCTGGTACTCTCCGTGAAAGACGCGGTAACGTAGCTTGAAAGCGCTTTGTAGATCGCGCGCGCAGTCGATCGTGCGGA
>JAYVOO010000175.1:0-2148 GCA_043757905.1 Oligoflexia bacterium | reverse complement strand
TCACTTTGCATGATGCCAAGGCACATGTGGATTTCTCGAGCGATCCTTTGGTGGCTCACGAGCTTGCGCACCAGTGGTTCGGCGATCTCCTGACCTGTCGGGACTGGTCGCATGGCTGGTTGAACGAGGGCTTCGCGACTTTCATGGAGCGCGTCTGGGTCGAGGAGGACAAAAGCCAGAACGGCGGCTTGGAGGAATCCAAATACTACCAATACACCGATCTGAAGGAGTACCTGGCCGACGACAAGAGCGCGTACCGCCGCCCCATCGTCTGCAATACTTACATCGAGCCGATCGATCTCTTCGACACGCATCTCTACCAGAAGGGCGGCCTTGTCCTGAATCTCGTTCGCCATGTTCTTGGTGAGGAGCAGTTCTGGAAATCCATCAACCTCTACGTCACGCGCCACCGCGGCGGGAGCGTTGAGACACTGGATCTGATCCGCGCGATCGAGGATACGACCGGACGCAATCTCAGGCGGTTCTTCGACGAGTGGATCTTCGGCGCGGGTTATCCCGAGTTCGAGCTTTCCTACACCTGGCATGACGACAAGAAGCTCGCCGAGCTCGTCATCGAGCAGAAACAGACCGGAGGGAAGCCCTTCGTCGAGGAGAATGGAGCGAAGACGCATCTCTTCCACATCCCGGCCGTGATCGAGCTGACGCTCGAGGGTGGCAAGAAGATCTCGCATCGCATCGAACTGGGCGAGGCGCGGGAACGTATTTTCCTGCCCGCTGAGTCCAAGCCCCTGCTGGTCCGGTTTGATCCGGGTCATAACATCCCCAAGACCCTGAAGTTCCCGCGCTCTAAAGAGATGCTCCTCTATCAGCTGGCGAACGATCCGGATTGCATGGGCCGCATCGAAGCTGCCAAGGAACTGGTCAAGCTCGCCGACGCGCAAGTCGTCGCGGCGCTGGGCAATACTGCGCTTTCGGACAAGTTCTGGGGCGTCCAAGCTGAAGCGGCAGCCGCGTTGGGTGAAATCCGCCTCGATTCCTCGCGCGATGCCCTGATCGCGGCTCTCGCGACCCCGAATGCGAAAGCCCGCAGGGTGATCGTCAAGGCGCTGGGTACATATAAAGACGCGAAGTCGGCCGCAGCTTTGAAAAAGTTCGCCGAGCGCGACGAGAGCTACTTCGTCGAAGCCGAGGCCATCAGTGCCTGGGCGCGCACGATGCTCCCGCGCATCCCTGCGCCTGAGCCCGCGCGGGTTGTGGAGACGGAAGATTTCCTGCTCTCCTGCCTGAAGCGCCCGTCTTACCGCGAAGTCGTCCGGGGCTTCGCCCTTCGCTCGCTCGCGGGGTTGCCCGGCATCGGCCGCGGTGAGCGACCAAAGGCCTTGGCCACGATTCTCGACTGGACCCGGCGCGGCCACGAGATGGATGCACGCATGGTGGCGATCGAAGCCCTTGGAATGGTGGCCCCGACCGCGGTGCCGTCCGAGAAGGCCCGGCTCTTTGAAGCGTTCGCGCATCTCGCCGACGAGGATAACTTCCGCATCCGCTTCAAGCTCGTGATGGCGCTCGAGGCAAGTGGGACTCCCGAGGCCATCCCGCTCCTGCAGAAGATCCGTGCCCTCGACTCCGACGGGCGCATCAAGCGCGACGCCTACACGATCATCGAGTCGCTCTCGACCGAGTCGGTGCCCGCCGCCGTCGGCGAGCTGCGCTCGTCGTTCGAAAAGCTCGAAGAAGAGAACCGTAAACTCCGCGGCATGGTCGAGGATCTGCAAAGCGTGTTCAAGGCGGAAAAGAAGGCTTAAGGTAGCCCGCGCTGGGCGGGGGAGTGCCGATCCGATCGTCGATCCGCGATTGTTGTAGGCGCAGGCTTCACCGCCGGCGCCGGCGGTGGATGCTTCGAGCGGGCGCTCGCTTTCGGAATGTGGAACTTTTCTGCCGTAGTTGTGCTTGCGCTGGGACTGGGAATATTTTCAACGTAGGCGTGCTTGCGCTGGGATTGGGAATACTCCTGACGTGAGCGTGCTTGCGCTGGGAATCGGGGATCATTCTGCGAAGAGCGTTGGCTCGAGCGCGGACCGGGTGAGTGATTCGCGCGATGGGCGGTGGTCGCTTCGAGCACTGCTCTGGCGGGCGGGAGCTTGGGACTTTGCCATCTGGGTTGGGAGCGGCGAGGGGACGGGGATTGGG
>JAYVOO010000174.1:0-2149 GCA_043757905.1 Oligoflexia bacterium | reverse complement strand
CCTGCTACGAAACGTTTCATGGGGGTGTGGCTTGAGTCTTTCATCTTCTATGCCTCCGAAGGCCCGATGGCCGGCACCCCTCCTGAGCAAGGCGTGTGCCCGGACGTTTGGCAGTGCCAGAGGCCAACAGCACGACTCCCACGAGAGGCCGGTCTTGCCGCATGTTGAACTTTGAGACAGATGTAGAGCTTTTTAGGGCTGATGCGGAGTGAGCACGGAATGGCGTGCCCTCGCGATGGGCGTTGGGGATGGTGCTGGCAGGCGCGGACTCGAAGGAGTGTTCTCGCGATGGGCGTTGCTGATGGCGTTGGTGGGTGAGTGATTCTGCGGCTTATTTGCTGGGAAGAGCGGGGCAGGGACGCCTGGCCGAAGCAGGACGGCCGCGGATGGGAGAGAGGGTCTGAGATTTTCCGGGAAGCGGCGCTTCCGCCGGGAGACGCGATGAAAGAGCTGAGCGGAAGAATAGTACGGCTGAGCGAATTCTTTCTCAGAGAGCTTTGAGCTGAGCGAATTCTTAAGAGCGTTTGAAGCCTGGAATTAAATCGGTTTTTTCAGTTTATCGTTTCGAATTTTATTGACGGGTTTTCTAGGCGAATTCGAGATTTCACCTTCAGCCCTTGAGAGTTCAACTCTCGCTCTCGTGGCGGCTCAGAGAGCGCGTGCTCAGCTCGAGGAGCTGAAAGGCCTCCTCGCTCATTAGATACCAGGCGCAAGCCTCTCCGATCTCTTCCAGTACGGACTCACGCTTGCGCTCAAGAAGCATCGCCCGGAAGCTCCCAAGCACTCGCTCGCCGACGAAGAATCGCCACTTCCGGCGTCGGAAGTGAAAGCGAGGCCGGAGCAGCAGCGGCGGCCGACAGCGGAAGTGAAGCGCCAGGTCTGGCAGCGCGACGGAGGTGCTTGCAGTTACGTCGACGCCAAATCCGGCCGCCGCTGCCAGTCCCGTCACGCGCTCGAGTACGATCACATCCGACCCTTTGCGGAGGGCGGCGCCACCACCGCGGAAAATCTCAGGCTCAGGTGCCGCGCCCACAACCGGCTCGCGGCGATTCAGGCGTTTGGGATCGGGCAAGTCGAGCGCTATGTCCCTTCTCTGCGCCGTTCGAGCCACTGATGCGCCCAATCCGCGTGCGAGTTCATTTGCTCATGAAGTAGAGCAGCGATGAGACGAGCGATCCCCAGGTCCCAATCGAGCTCGCATCGAGCGAAAGCGACGAGGGAACGTGAAAGAATCCGACCTGCGGGCTCGACTGTATCTTGGGCTGAAGTTCGATGAGGCCGCCGGCGAGCGAGAGCTTGCGGTTCACGGCCGCGGCGAGCGCGAGGTAGCTGACCTGGTTGCAGAGGTAGTCGTTGCCCGGGCGCCATGCCAAGGGGAAATCCGGATAAATGATGGTCGCCGCCATCAGAGGAGCGATCGAGGCCTCGAGCGCGTGGTTATCCCAGCGCATCGAGAGCTCGGCCGTAGACGGTTCGTCGGGTAGCGAGTAGGCGGATTGCGGAACACTCGAAGCCGATGCCGTACCATCGGGGCGATAACCTCGAGTCATGGACGTCTGGTTGCGAGCGCCGCCTTCCAGGATCGCCCACGGCCCGGCGCCCAGCATGAGCACGGCCTGGGGCTGGAAACGGTCCATCTCATAGACGACGATGGCGCCGGCGACATCCCACATGACATCCAGGACGAGCACGCAGACGTTGAGTTTCGTCCCATCGACCTCGAGTGTACGCGTGAAGGCCTGCGCGCCATTCGATGTGAGGTATTTGCCGGTTTGCAGCTTCGCGCCCGGAAGGACTTTGATCAGCTGGTTAGCCGTGAGCGACGCGGGCCAGACGGCGGGATCCGCCACGTTCGCCGCGATCGCCCCCGCCGGATTGAACGACGCGCCTTGAAAGAGCCCGAAGCCCGTGAGAAGCACGCGCTTGCCGGGTGCCGCCGGATCGCAGACCGCGGGCGCGGCCTGATAGTTTTTGAATAAGGCGAGCGCCTCCTGATTCCCGGTCATGCCCAGCTCGGTCGCGTTGGATTCCGGCGCGAGTAGGGCGGTCGCGATCGCGAGAACGGCAAGCACGAGCAAAGTTACGATCTGGGGGCGGAAAGGTGAGGGCTTGTACATAGCCCCGCTTCTACCTTAGTTTATTAAATTGA
>JAYVOO010000173.1:0-2163 GCA_043757905.1 Oligoflexia bacterium | reverse complement strand
GCCTGGATCTGACCCGGTCCTTTGTCGCGCCGGGCTTCCATCCGTGCGAGGACAGTCGAGTAACGCCCGTCATCGATCAGTTTATCTTCGGCAAGCCGTTGGACGACGGCTTCGGCCTCGGTCTCTGGTACGCCTCGGCGCTCGAGATAGGATTTCATTTCTTGAACCGAGTACTCGCGCGCTCTCAACCGACCGAGGGCCAGCGTGCGACTGTCTGGTTTTTTCCGTTCTACCATAGTTGGATTCCTAACAGCTTCTCCTGTTATGATCAAATCCATGGCTTCCCGCCACAAGACCCTCTTCAACAAGAAGTTCGGCACTCTCCTTACAGACGACGAAGGCTCGCTGCCCGCGGCTCCTGGCGTCTACTGTTTCTACGACGCGGCCGATGTATTAATCTACGTAGGCAAGTCCAAGCATCTCAGGCGGCGGCTTGGACAATATAAAAACGCCCAGCGGCGGAAAAAAAGCAAAAAAATGCGCTCGATCGTGGCCGAAGCGGTCCGTCTTGAGTTTCAGATCTGCGCCGACCACCTGGCCGCCTGCCTCGAGGAGACGCGGCTGATCCAACTGCATCGGCCAAAGCTGAACATCGCGGGCGCTTACCATTTCATGTATCCGTTGATCGGGGTCAAGCGCGAGGGGCCAGAGTTTTTTCTCTGCTACACTACCGAACCGGGCGCGCTCCCAGGCTTCGAGTTCCATGGCGCCTACCGCTCGCGTTACCTAACGCGCGCGGCGTTCCGCTCCCTGGCTGAACTGCTGGGATTCGTCGGTCACCGCGCGAAGAAGCGGATCTGGGCGCCTAAATACTCGCAAGTCATCTTGTTCCGCCAGATCCCCATTGACTGGGACCATTCATGGGGCGAGTTCTTCAGCGGTGTCTCGACGAAGTTCCTGGAAAGCCTGGTCTTCGCGCTGCTGGAGAACGCCGGCGCCCGCAAGAAGAGTGCGCGCGTGCAGGAATGCCTGAACGATCTCAAGAGATTCCTGAAAGAAGAGATCAAACCGCTCACGCAGGCCAGAGCCCATCAGCCGGGTGGAGCCTATCCGGTGCCCCAGGCCGAACGTGACGCGCTCTTCTTGAAGCACCGCTTGCGCAACGAGAGTACGCCGACGACGAGCGCGGAGAGGTCCCGATGAGAGCGGTCATACAAAGAGTGAGTCAGGCGCAAGTTGTCGTGGATGGGCAGGAAATATCCCGGATCGGAAAGGGGATCGTGACCCTGCTGGGCGTGATGGCGGGCGACGACGAGGCTAAGGTGAAAAAGCTGATGCAGAAGATCGTGGAGCTCCGGATCTTCGAGGACGACGCGGGAAAGATGAATCGTTCGCTCCTGGATATCGGAGGCGAGCACCTCATTGTTTCACAATTTACGATTGTGGGGGACTGCTCGTCGGGCCGCCGCCCCTCGTTCACGGACGCCGAGAAACCCGAGCGCGCGAAGGAGCTCTACGAGCTTGCACTGCGGGTGAGCCGTGAGCTGGGAGTTCCACCGAAAGGCGGTATTTTCCAGGCCGATATGCAGGTTTCCCTCACGAACGACGGCCCGGTGACGTTCATCCTCGAGACCTGAGTCAAAAAGGAGACTGAACTTTCTGCCTATTGCCGGACGGCGGGAACAGGTGGACAATGACTGAGGTAACCCTTTGAAGGAGGCTTAATGCGCCCGAATCCTATTCTGTCTCGTGTCCTCACCGTCCTAACCTTGGCCCTGATTCCCGTTGCGAGTGCTTCGGCCGCGACGAAATTTACGGTGGCGGGGTTGGGGGACTTGAATTCCCCGGTCTTCACGCCTGATCCGAGCGCGAATCAAACCAACTCAGGCTCCTTCGCGTTCGGGGGCGGCGCTTGGGCCGACTTCATGCTGAGCCCGCTCATCGATCTCGAAGCAGGAGTTCTCTACGTGCCTCGTATGTACCGCTCGACTTCCGTGCTGTTGCCATCGTTTTACCTCGACACCCAAACGACCTCTCTCCACATTCCGGTGCTCGTTCGCTTCCATCTTCATCCGATGATCTCGATCGGCGTCGGCGGCTACTATGGGATGGCGCTCGGTAAGATTAAGCAGACGGATTCCACCGGGACCGTGACCGAGACGGAATACGATACGGCGGGCTACAAGAAGGCCGAGTACGGCGTGATCGGAAGCGTTGGCCTGA
>JAYVOO010000172.1:0-2169 GCA_043757905.1 Oligoflexia bacterium | reverse complement strand
CTGAAATGGCCAGGACCCAAGGATGCTCGATCCGGATCCGCGTCCCAAATGTGACGACCGCCAACAGCCCGATATGCGCAAGCGACGCGGCCCTAAGTCGGCTCGCGAGCTCGCGATCGACTTCGACTTGGACCGCTGATTCTTCCGGACCCTTGCTTCGCTTCATCATAGGACTTATCGGTCGCCTCAATCTTTAAGGATACCGTCCTCCCATGATTGAATCGTCAAGCGGTCATGAAGATTCCTTCACAACGGCAGCCGGGCGCTTTTGACCTGTGTCCAATCGAGCTGAAAAGGGCGAAGCTTTAGCTCGCAATGTGACCAGCGGCGCCAGTCGGAATCGACCTTTCCGACCGGGGGGTGGTCAAGGTCCTCATTGCTGCCGGGCAAGACGGAGTAGAACCTCGGAGGCGACGAAAGTTCGACGATCAGGCGCTGGGACGGGCCGTCCTTGACCTCGAAGCGGCCCCCGACCCAGTCGGTACCCGCGTAGTTCACGCTGAAGCGCCCGCTCGGAGCCTCGATCGCTTCGTCACCCGCGTGCCGCTCGAAAGCTTCGCCCGAGAAGTGATGGAAGGGGGCTACTTGAACCGCCCTAAGCTCGGGAAGCTCCCCGTCGGGCTTCACCTTGAGATCCGAGAGCGCAAGCGGAAGGGATTCCCTCCAGAGCGCGATGTCCGCGGGGCCCTTCGCTTTCAGCTTTAGGTAAAGATCCGTTTCGGGCGCACCCGATTTCTCGCGAACGATATCGATCCAGCGGCGGTAGAGCGCGCAAGCCCGGCAATCCAGACCGGTTTCATATCCGCTTGTCGTCCACGCCTGGAAAGCCCTCAGCGCGACGGGCGATATCTTCTCGACTTCGACCTCAGCGAGCACCAGCGGCAGGATGAATCGCGCGTCGACCGACTGCTGATCGCACTGGATCCGCCGGATTGAGGGCACACTGTGCTTCGCGCTCGCCTTCAATAACTCCTCGATACGGAACGCGCGGAACGACTGCGAATAGATCCGGCCTCCGAAGAGCGAGGAATCCTTGGGCCAATGGCGATTATTTGCTGTCGCGACGAAGCCGCGCGCGGGCTTGAGCAGTTGAGGCATCTCCGAGGCCGATAGGTATTCGGCCGGCCGGATCTCGCCTTCCGCGCGGTCGGGGATGAGCCGCGGCTGCGGGCCCAACTCCTTGGGTATGCGGCCGACGGCCCGGTATCCGATGTCGCCACGCGTGTCTGCGAAAACGAAATTCCAGCTGGGAAGCATCACTTGCGAGAAGACCCGGTCTGCGTCGTCGACGGATTTCGCCGCCATGATGTCGAAGAGCGAAGTGAAGTCGGCAGGGATCGTATCGAGGGTGCTCCAGTAAAGAACCTTCGCTTTGCCCGCGGGCGCTGGAATCGGCAGCACGGGATAACCCTGGCTGGTCTCCTGGAAAGTCGTGAAGAAATAAGGCAGATGGATCGGGCCTGCCTTGAACCAGATCACCGGGCGGAAGACCGGCGCGTCTTTCAGCTCCACTTTCGGGACGTGATAAACCCGCATCACGTCAAGGTAGGAGTTGGTCAGGCCCCAGGCGACGTGGGCGTTGCCACCGCTCACGATCAGGGGCACGCCGGGAAGCGACGCGCCCATCACGTCGAGAGGTCCGCCGCTGAAGTGCACCCAGTGCCAAATCGGCGGGTAATGCAGCTCCAGATGCGGATCGTTGGCGAAGATCGCGTTGCCGGCGCTGGTCCGGCTCGCCGCCACCACCCAGTTGTTGGAACCCGTGCTCTCGATGGCGGAATCTATTCCGCTCGAGGCCGCGCCCTTCAGCGGAAGCGGCTGCGCGCGCGCGGCGTACTCGCCAGCCTTGAGCACCGTCGTGGCCCAAGGAACCAGATCTTCGGTATAAGTGGCTGCGCTCCCGGTTTCGTCTGGCTTCGCGCGCGCCGCCGCGTCCTCGCGCAAGTGGATCTCGAGGCTTCGACGAGTCTGGTCGAAGCTCTGCACGAGCACGATCGAGACGGAATCCACCGGATGCCAAGGCTCGGGCTCGTAACCGAACTTCCTGAACTCATACGCTTCGCGCACCTCTTTCCGCTTCATCGCCTGGTTCACGCCGTACGCGTAGGCCCAGTAGCGGCGCGAGCTCTTCGTGTCCATGCCCGCGAAGATCTTCTCGGCACGCTTGCG
>JAYVOO010000171.1:0-2169 GCA_043757905.1 Oligoflexia bacterium | reverse complement strand
TTCTCGATTACGTCGAGGCTCAGGACTTTCGTGTTGAAGCCACCGTGAGGCGCAGTCTCGAAATGAAAGCTCCCGACTCCGAGGAGCGACGTGACCGGAGTCTGCGTGGTGATCGCTTTTTCCAGGCAAGCTTGCAGCGCGGGGCGATCAGACGGAGCCGAAGGCAGCAAAGGCGAGACGATCTGTTCAGCCGGCGCCGCGAAAGCCGCCAGCAACCAGGCGCCGAGTAGAAGCGCGTTAATCACCCGCCCTCCGTGAGAAACGCTTCGCGGAACTCGCGGATGCGCGCGGCATTCTTACCCAAGTCGCTTAAGCCGATGCGGGAAGCCGAGCGCATATCCAGGCGGCTGCCCTCGGCCTCGGCCTGAATACGGATCACGACGTCATCCTTGAATCCGTAGAGCAGCGTAGTGTCGGTCGCTTCGATTGAGGCGGCCCCCTCGAGCAGATCATTGGACGCGAGTTTCCAGCCCAACTTCTTGATCGTAGCAAGCGCAGTATCATAGGCTTCCTTGAGCTTAAGCCTTGAGCGGAGCGTTTGGATATCAGGATAAGCCTCACGCTGCTTGGCGGCGATCTCCGGGCCGCCGTAAGCGACTCCGTTGGGCGAAGAGGAGCGGGCGGGAGCGGTTGTCACGAACTCGGGTGGGCCGATCGTATCCGTCGAGATGTCGTGGATCATCGGATAGGCTTTTACTTTCATCGCCCCTGAGATCGGCGCAAGCACCGCGAGGACGCCGATCACGATCGCGACCCAGGAGGCGGCCGGGCCAGGCGGATGCTTGATCGCGGCGACGATGGCCCAGACGGCGGCCGCGACTTCGAACAGGAGTCCGAGCAGCAGGAAGAGAAAGCTGCCTTTCGGCTGAAGCAACCCGATCCGAAACGAGAGAGGCCCTGCGGCCATCGCGAGAAGGCCGAGAACGGAAAGTGAAAGTGGTGATTGGATGAGGTCCATAGGCTCCTAGATGCCCACCGGATGCCAGGTGGTCTTGGTTTCCTGAGTTTCGAGCAGTAGGTAGGGGTTTTCCCACTTTTCGTTTAGCCAATGGGCGCGGTCGGCGGTGTCTGACAGGAGAACCACGCGCTTCACATTGTCCACCGCCTGGGTCTGCACGGTTTTGATCTCCTCGGGGTCGCTGCCCGCGTAAACGATGGCATTGACCTCCATATGTGAAGCGAAATGTGTGAGCAGCTCCTTGCGGTAACCGGTCAGAAGATTCACCACGCCTGCCGGTAAATCCGAGGAGTGCAGGACCTCGGCGAAGGTGATCGAGCAGAGAGGCTTCGACGAGGAAGCGAGCGCTACGCAAGTATTGCCACCGGCGATCACCGGCACAATGGCTGAAACGAGCCCGAGAAGGGACGAGCTCTCGGGACCGAGGATCGCCACGACCCCTGTTGGCTCGAGCTGGGTGAAATTGAAATGCGAGGACGCGACCGGATTCACGGATCCAAAGACCTGCTGGAATTTGTCGGTCCATCCCGCGAAGTAGACCAGACGGTCAATCGTCGCGTCGACCTCACAATTGGCTTCGGCGCGGGTTGATCCCTGAACCTCGAGCTCTTCGGTCAGCTGCGCGCGACGGCCTTCCAGCATTTCGGCGATCCGGTACAGGATCTGGCCGCGGTTATAAGCCGTGGCCGCGGCCCAGGCGGGAAACGCTTTCTTGGCGACCGTCACGGCGTCCCGGAAATCCTTGCGCGACGAGTGGCAGAGATTGGCGCTGAAGCCGCCGCGTTCCGCTTTGAAGTTGAAGTAACGGCCGGATTCCGTGCGTGGGAACTTCCCGTCGATATAGAGCTTGTAGGTCTTGAGAACGCCCAGTCGCCCTTGTTCTTGCTCACTCATGACTGAAGCTCCACTTTCAGGTAGGAAGCCAGCCCATGCAGGCCGCCTTCGCGGCCGACGCCGCTTTCCTTGTAACCGCCGAAGGGCGAGGTCGGATCAAATTTGTTGTAGGTGTTGGCCCAGATCACGCCCGAACGGATCTGGCTTGAGACCTTGAAGACCTTGGAGCCTTTGTCGGTCCACACGCCGCCGGCCAGGCCGTAGGGGGAATTATTGGCCTTCTCGATGGCCTCTTCGACCGTGCGGAAAGTCTGGATCGCGAGGACCGGTCCAAAGATCTCCTCCTGCATGATCCGATGCGATTGCGCGACGTCGGA
>JAYVOO010000170.1:0-2177 GCA_043757905.1 Oligoflexia bacterium | reverse complement strand
GCGATTGGTGCGCATAGATGGAGGTGAGTGTACCTAACGAAGGGCGGGAGCGCCAGTGCCATGACCGCCCGAATGTCCCGGCTAGCCTGGGATTCGGCGCGTATGTTATAAATGGAAAAATGCGGCACACCTCGGTGATTCTCCCCCTCTCGTTTGCATTTGCACTCCTGCTCCCAGCCTGCACCCGGCACGATTCGGGTAAGGCAGTACTCGATGCCCGTACGCTTCGCGTCCAGGTGTCGGGCGAGCCGGTTTCGCTGAATCCCGCATTAGTAGAAGATCTCTTCGGCTATGAGATCCTCGCCAACACGATGGACGGGCTGGTGGGGTACGACGGGGCCGGAAATCTCGAGGACCGCCTGGCGGTGTCGCATGAGCTCTCGGCCGACGGGCGTTCCTACCGCTTCAAACTTCGGCCCGGCATCCGCTGGTCGGACGGTCGGCCGGTCGAGGCCGCGCAGATCATCGAAGGATTCCGGAGAGCGCTCCAGCCTGGAAGCACTTCCAAGCACGCGCTCTTGCTCGAGCCGATCCGAGGCGCGACCGATGTGCTGAAGGGCAAGGCGCCGCCCGAAGCGCTCGGAGTCCGCGCGGAGGGACCGGAAACGATCGTCGTCGAACTGGCTTATCCGGCGCCCTACCTGATCCATGTTCTCGCATTGCCGATCGCCGACCCTGCTCGCCCCGGAGAAAGCTGGAGCGTGACCGGCCCCACGACCGGCGCCTACCGCATTACGGAGTCGGCCCACGAGCGGAAGACAGTGCTCGAGAAGAACCCGGCTTATTGGCGTGAGAACAAGGGACCTGACCGCGTCGAGTTGATCACGGTGCGTGAGGACGCGACCGCGCTGAACCTGCTGCTCGAGGGCAAGGTGGATCTCTTGATGAAAGTTCCGCCGTTGGACGTGCCGTTGCTTCGGGAGAAGAGTCTTTTCCGAAGCGGGCCCTTTCTCGCGACCTACTTCCTGATCCTGAATACGAAATCTCCCCCTTTCAACGACCGGCTCTATCGACGCGCGTTCGCGGGCGCGATCAACAAGGTCGAGGTCGCGCAGGCAATGGGAGCCGGCGAAGAGGCCGCGCGGACCTTCCTTTCGCCGGGCCTTGAGGGCAGCGAACCCTACTCACTGAAGAATCCCTTCGCCGACGCGGTGGCAGCCGTGAAAAAACGACCGCCGCTCAAGGTGCCGGTCACCGCGAGTTTCGACACGAGCTCGCGCAACTCGATGGTGATGGAGAAGATCCAGAGCGATGTGCGTAAGGCGATCGGAATGGAGATTGAGCTGCGCAACCTCGATTGGAAGACACATATCAAGACCATGGCGACTGAGCCCGCTTCGATCTCGCGCTTCGGCTGGGTCGCGCCGTTCAAGGATCCGATGACCCATCTCGAGGCGTTCAAGACGGGCAATCCCAACAACTATGGGCATTGGTCGAACGCAACCTACGACCGCCTAGTGGAGGAAGTGAAGCGCCTGCCCTCCGGCCCCGCTCGCGAAAGCAAAATTAAAGAAGCGCAGCGAATTCTGGTCGAGGACGAGGCGGCGATCGTGCCGATCTTCCATTACGTCATCGCGCACGCGGTGGCGCCCCGGGTGAGCGGTTACAGGGTCAATCCCTTCGGCGTGGTGATCTTCTCGGATCTCGGTCTCAAGGCCCCGGAGGCCGTGAAATGATCTTGAGTTCCCTGCTCGCGAAGGTGCCGGGAATCCTGCACGGCTTCGGAGACCGCGCGACTCCTGTTCCTCCGCTCGCGGTCGAGGGAGGCCCGGGCGAATGGCATAGGCTCTGGGAGGACGCGAGGCCCAGGGTCAAGCAGGTTCATAGCGCGATCTGCGTCGAAGTGACGAAAGCCGGGCAGGAGTGCGGCGACTGCGACGCCCGCTATTCGAAACTCAAGGGCGTCCCGATCCACGCGCTCAGCGCCGACTGCGTGCCAATCCTGCTCTCGCACCGAGAGGGTTTAGCTGTCGCGGCGGTGCACGCCGGCTGGCGCGGGACCAAAGCAAGGATCCTCGAAGAGACCTGGAGAGTGATCGCGCGCGACGGGCACAAGCCCGGGGATTGGGTCGCGGCGATCGGTCCTGCCATCGGCCCCTGCTGCTACGAAGTGAGCGAGGAGTTAGCGGAAGAGTTCCAGAGCGAATTTCAAAGTTTTCCCGAGCGTGACGTGGTGC
>JAYVOO010000169.1:0-2178 GCA_043757905.1 Oligoflexia bacterium | reverse complement strand
GACGGCCAAGCGGCGCTTGAGCAGATCCGCTCATCCCAGAAGTTCGATCTCGTGATCAGCGATGTCCGCATGCCGAAGCTCGGAGGTCTTGAGTTTCTCCGCGCGATGTCGCTTTGTGGAGAGCGCGTCCCGGTGATCCTCATGACGGCCTTCGGCCGCGTCGAGGACGCGGTTTGGGCGATGAAGATCGGCGCAGTTGATTTCCTGACGAAGCCCTTCAAGAAGCAGATCCTGATTTCAGCGGTCGAGGCGGCGCTCAAACGTGCGGCGGCCTCACAGCAGCCCGCGGTTGCTGGAGCGGCCGAGCCCGACGGATCTCGCCCTCTCCTCGGTGCGTCGTCCGCGATGAAGGACCTGCGCGGGATGATCGAGCAGGTCGCTCCCACGGCGGCCACTGTGCTCATCACTGGCGAAAGCGGCACCGGCAAGGAGCTGGTCGCGGCGTCCATTCATCAGCGAAGCGCGCGCTCGACCCGTCCTTTCATCGCGTTGAACTGCGCGGCCGTACCCGAGCAGTTGATCGAGAGCGAGCTCTTTGGATTCGAAAAAGGCGCGTTCACGGGTGCCACCGCTCAGCGCGCGGGCCTGTTCGAAGCCGCCGATGGCGGAACGCTCTTGCTCGATGAGATCGGCGACATGCCGCTCGCGCTTCAGGCCAAGCTGCTTCGCGCGCTCCAGGAAGGCGAGATCCGCCGGGTCGGAGCCACGCAATCCCGCAAGGTGGACGTCCGGGTGGTCGCCGCCACTCATCGCGATCTCCGCGAGGGAGTGCTGGGCGGCACCTTTCGCGAGGACCTGCTTTACCGTCTAGAGGTCGTAGGCATCCGCGTGCCTGCGCTCCGCGAGCGCGCCGAGGACATTTCCGAGCTCGCATTCCATTTCCTGAAATCCCATTCGGAGCGCCACCGCAAGGGCGTCACCCGCATCGAGGCGCCGGCGATGGAGGCCCTTCAGCTCCATTCCTGGCCCGGCAACGTGCGTGAGCTCTCGAACGTGATCGAGCGAGCGGTCGTCTTCGCCCAGCTCCAGGAAGTGCGCCTCTCCGATCTTCCGGCCCATGTGGCGCAGGCGGCGGGCTCGGCTTCCGTCTCAAGCGGCTTCTCCAAGCCCTCGATCTCGGTTCCGCTGGGCACGCCGCTTCGGGACGTCGAGGATCTCCTGATCCGAAAGACGCTTGAAGCCACGTCTGGAGACAAGAACATGACCGCGAAGCTACTTGGCATCAACTCGCGGACGATCTACCGAAAGCTCGCGGAGCGCCAAGACGCTGGTTCTCTCAACGATGGCGCTGAGAGCGGCGCGGAGCTTTCGCCTCCATCTCCTCAGACGGAGTAAGTGAGGCGAAGTTCGCAGCACCGCACCGGCCGATCGATTTCAAGCTCGATCGAAGGATTCAGCCGCTTCAGCATGCCTTCATGCCAGAGCGCCTGGCCTCGGCAGATCCGGTCCGCATCGAGCGCGATGCCTTCAATGGCGCTCGTATGCGGGCAATGCTGAAGTTTCGCGGTCAGTTCGCTCGCCACGAGGCGCTTGAGCAGATAGCCTGAGAGGCTGGGATGCGTCGCGGGATAGCCTGAGAACGGTGAGCTCGACAGCGCGGCGAACGCTTCCTGCAGGTTCGCGCGCCCTGGCCTGCCTTTTTTCCCGGCGTTCAGCCACGTGGCTTCCGCATATTTCTCGCCTTCGGCGCGGCAGATCGTCGCGAAGTCATCCTTACGCTTGATCTTGCCCCAGGCGGACGCGTGCTCTTCCCAGAGCTTGAGCTCCAGGCGGCCGAGGACGTCCTCGGGGCGGGTTTCGTCGAGCGCGAGCTTAAGCTCGCGGCGGGGCGCTTCGGGATCAAGCGCCTGATTGAATTGATGGAGCGCGAGGAGGTTCTTGAACCATTGGGTGTGCTCATGAGTGAGGCGGCGCAGATGCCAAGGTTGTTCGCGGGAAGTCATTCTGACTTTGAGTGTATCAAGGGGAGAGAGCGGTGGGAAGGGGGGGGTGGGGCCCTGTGATCCAGTGAGCAGGGCCCCGGTAGGGGTCGAGGGGAGGGGTAGGGACAGCATCACACCAACCGGGGGGGCCAGTCGGGGTAACACACACTTCACAATGCGAAATCGTGAAGCATGCCGGATCAAGTTTTGCGATCTTCGCAGATCAAATTTCATTCGCGCCATGGGGCTGCACTGT
>JAYVOO010000168.1:0-7971 GCA_043757905.1 Oligoflexia bacterium | reverse complement strand
TCCCACTTTAAACATGCTGTGAATCCTCCGAGCTAAAGAGACCCAAGACAAATAAGGGCAAAAATTTTGACCGGCGCGAACTTACCACATCAGAAAGGATTTAGTCAATCTCATTGCTGGTAAGTGCTAGATCCAACCTGTTGAAACCTCGTGGTTTTCATTCAGGTTGTTGAGCGCAGCGGAATTGCTGCTACTACCCACCACTAAAGCAAGTCAGATGCCCAGAATCCTTCCCACACTCAACTTTCGTGATTCATGTAAGTGAACGCGGGGCTTGGAGCCAAAAAGTCCATTCGGTAAGAATGGTCAATCTGGCCCGACCAATGAATGAACAGGTGTCAGTAGCCGTGGCATCGCCGTTGCTGTAATGAGAAACGACATGACAGAAGCAAGCCCCCAGAACCCCTATGAGACTCTTGGCATTTCGAAGCAGGCGACTCAGGACGAGATCAAGTCCGCCTACCGCAATCTCGCGAAGAAGCTTCACCCCGACCTCAATCCCGGCAACAAGCAGGCGGAACACAAGTTCAAAGATCTCAGCCAGGCTTATGAGTGGATCGGCACTCCCGAAGAGCGCGCCAAGTTCGACCGGGGAGAAATTGGGCCCGAAGCCCATCATCCACAGGGCGGCGCCCCCCACGGCCACAGTGCCGGCCCCCGCTCCTCCCGCGGACCCTTTTATTACCAGACGCAACAGGAAGGCGGCCGCTATTCGCAAGACTACGAAGGATTCGATGACTCGATCTTTGAAACAATCTTCGGAGGCAAGCGTGGCGGGAGAGGCCGGGCGTCCACTCCGCCCCCCGAAGACCAAGTATTCACGCTTGAGATCCCGCTCGAAGACTCAGTGCTCGGAGCGACCCGCCAGCTGAAGCTTCCGAGCGGCAAGACGCTCGAAGTAAAGATCCCACCCGGCATCGATACGGGGGGCAAGCTCCGATTTCGAGGACTGGGAGCGGGCGGCGGCGATCTCTACGTGGAGATGCGCGTGAAGCCATCCGAGCGCTTTAGGCGCGTGGGCAAAGATATCCTGCTCGAGCTGCCGATCTCTCTTGCCGAGGCGATCTTGGGCGGCGAGATCGAGGTACCGACGCTGGACGGCGCGGTCAGAATGAAAGTGCCCGCGGGCGTGAACACCGGATCCAAGCTGCGCGTGCGCGGAAAAGGCGTGCGCGGGCCCGGCACGCCCGGCGACGAGATCGTCGAGCTCAAGGTGATGCTGCCTAAGGAGATCGATCCCGAGCTCCGCGAAGCGATCGCGCGTTGGTCCGAGACGCATCCTCAGGATGTCAGGAAAGGGGACGCGGCATGAATCCCGAAGAACCGAATGCACGGCGGCTTTACCGGATCGAGGAGGCCGCTCACCATTGCGGCCTCGGTCAGACTGTGATTATCCATTTCATTGAGCGCGAATGGCTCCATCCGGCCAATCCCGAACCGTCGCTCACTTTGGACGACGAGGACGTGGCGCGGGCGCTCCTGATCCACGAGCTGCAAGAAGAGCTTGGGGTTAACGACGAGTCGATCCCAATCATCTTAAACCTCCTCGACCAGCTCCATGGCCTAAGGTCGGCCGCGATCCGGAACCTCCCCCGCTCCGCCTAAGGCCCGCGCAGCGCTGAATTGCAAATTCCGTCCGGCGGCATCAAACTGGTGGGATGGGAACTTGGAGTGAGGGGCTGCCTGGCACGATGATGCCAAACGTTTGGATCGGCTTCGGATGCATCTACGCATTTCTCGCAGCCGCGACAATCGCCACCTTTTTCAAGGGTACCTCCGAAGTGCGCCTTCGCGTGCGCACCTGGTGGATCATCGTTACCCTCGTCCTCGTCGCGTTAGCCTCGAACCGGGCCGTCTCGCTCGCCTTTTTCGCTTTCATCAGCTTCCTCGCGCTCAAGGAATACCTGTCGATCATCCCCACCCGCCGCGCGGACCGCCGCGTGCTTTTTTGGGCGTATCTTGCGATCCCGGTCCAGTTCTACTGGATCTACATCGACTGGTACTTGATGTTCATTATCTTCATCCCCGTCTATTTATTCCTCTTCTTGCCGCTCCGGATGGTGCTGATCGGAGAACCGAAGGGCTTCCTGAACGCCGCGGGCACGATGCATTGGGGCCTGATGATGACGGTCTTCTCGATAGGCCACGTCGCTTACCTCTCGAACACCGGCGCGGTCCCGAACCCTGTGGCCGGCGGTGCGGGCCTAGTCTTCTTCCTCTTCTTGCTCACGGAGCTGAATGACGTCTCGCAATTTCTTTGGGGCAAGAGTTTCGGCCAGACCCGCATCACTCCCAATGTGAGCCCTAATAAGACACTCGCGGGCCTCGTCGGCGGCATGGGCACCACGATGGTTCTGGCATGGTGGCTCGCTCCTTATCTCACCCCGCTTTCTCCCGGCCGCGCGGCCGGTGTCGGGCTGCTCATTTCGATCTGCGGATTCTTCGGCGATCTCGTGATTTCGGCCGTGAAGCGCGACCTGGGAATCAAGGATACGGGGAATCTACTGCCTGGCCACGGCGGCATGCTCGACCGGGTGGACAGCCTCACTTACACCGCACCGGTCTTCTTCCACTTCATGAGGTACTTCTACAGTTGAAGGCCTCCCGGTTCCACTTTCGATCGCGGCTCGCCCGCGCTACGAAGTGCCTATTCTTTCTACTGGTCGCCCGTCCGCTCGCGCTGGTGTTGCTCGGGTTGAACGTGCTCCACCGCGAGCGGCTTCCCACGCGAGGTCCCGCTGTCGTAATCGCCAACCACAACAGCCATCTCGATACAATTGCGCTCATGTGCCTCTTTCCTCTCTCAATGCTCCATCGAGTGCGGCCGGTAGCGGCAGCCGACTACTTCCTCTCGAACCGCTTCATGCGCTGGTTCTCACTCGACGTGATCGGCATCATCCCGATCGACCGTAAGCGGCTGAGGACAGATGGCGGAGAAGTCCGTGACCCGCATGAGCCCGTATATCGGGCCATCGAGAACGGCGACATCGTGATCTACTTTCCTGAAGGCACGCGCGGCGAGCCCGAAAGGGTGGATCGCTTCAAGTTGGGGCTCGCTCGCATCGCGGGCCATCGGCCAGAGGCGCCAGTCGTACCAGTCTTCCTTCATGGAATGGGAAAGGTCCTTCCGCGCGGCGAAGGCGTGCTGGTCCCATTCTTCTGCGACGTCGTCATCGGCGAGGCGGTCAATCGGGGCGCGGAGAAACCAGTGGAGTTCGTGGCGCTGGTGCAAGAACGCGTCGAGAAACTCGGCCAGGAAATCAGGCAGACTTCCTGGGATTAAGATTCCGTCAGCCGGCTGACGCCCCGAAACCGAGGAGCCCGACGCCCAAAACGATCGCCGCGGTGCCGACCGTTTGCCAAAGAGTCCACGACTCTCCAGCGAAGTAGACAGCGATCAGACCCGCCCAGACATAGGTCGTCGCATAAGCTGGATAGGTCACCGAGAGGCGCCCTCCCATTTTAAACGCTGCTATGAAGAGCACCATCACCGTCGAGAATAGGGCGACGCCCGCGAAGAGGGGCCAGTTAGTCAGGAGCGGCTGCCTTCCCAAGCGCGACGCACCCGTCTTGTAAAAGTACTGGCCGAGCGCGCCGAGCGCGGCCGCGACGAGGTTCAGTAAGATCGGAAACGTCTGAGAACTCGCGGAGCTTTCCATTCCTTCCAGCGTAATCCGACCCTGACAAAATGTCAGCCATCCCGGCGCGTGAATGGCGTCTCCGACATTTTGTCCAATGCGGCGTGCTGCACGCGAAAACCGAGAGTTACCCGCTTCTCGGATTCTTTCGATTTTTAGCCTTTTCAGGCTGTGTTTTTAGTACTTTCCCGCCAAGGTCCTGTCGCTCGATCTTGGCACCGTCCTTGCCTTGTAAGCTCAGACATGTCAGATCCCCAGCCCCCAGAATTCCCCGGCGAGTCCCGGCCGGGAGGCGAACCTCCGAAGAATCTCCCATCCGGGGTAATGGCAAAGTTGCGCGCGCTCTTTGCCCCGTTCCGGAAGTTCCGCGCCCAGCCTTTCATGGACAAGGCAAAGGGGGCTTTCGCGGGCGCCAAAGGCGTGAACTCGGCCGAGCTTCGCGAGCGCCTGCGCAGCCAGTACAGCAAGTTCCGCCAGATGGACTGGGTAAAGAACCTGCCCGAGCGCCTGAACGAGATCGACCCGCAGGCCATCGCCACCTGGGCAAGCGAGCGCTTCCAGCGCCAGAAGATCGGCACCTACGGGAAAGCCGCGACGATCATCCTGTGCAGCTTCTTCCTCGCGGATCTCCTTGCCCTCATCCTCGCGTCCCGCATCCCCGACCCGCCGATCGCGCGCCAAGGTATTGGCAGGGGCTCCGCGCGCCGGCCCAAGTCGCTCGACGACTACAACATCATCTTCGTCCGTAACCTCTTCAACAGCCGCGGCCTGATCCCCGGAGAAGAAGCGATGCCAGGCAGCAACAAGGACAACGGTGGGCCTCCCGTGAAGACCCAGCTGCCCCTCAACCTGATCGGCACGCTGATCCTGCGCGACGAGCTGCGCTCGATCGCGACGATCGAGGACAAGTCGGCCGCGATGGTCTACCCGCTGCGCGAGCAGGACGAGATCCCCCAGAAGGCGAAGATCGTGAAGATCGAGCCGACGCGGGTGATCTTCATCAATACGGCGAGCGGCCGCCGCGAATACATTGAGCTTCCGGAAGACGCGACAAACAACACGCGCATCACTCTCGGCTCCTCGACCGCCAAGGCGCCGGGCGGCGGGATCGATCGCTCCTCGCCGACGCAATTCAATATCGCCAAGACCGAGGTCGACAAAACGTTCGCCGACCTACCGAACGTTCTGACTCAGGCCCGCTGCATCCCGAACCTCGAGAATGGCGCGCCGAACGGCTTTCGCTGCTTCCAGATCGTCCCCGGGAGCATTTACGACAAGCTCGGAATGCAGAATAATGACGTCGTCCTCAGTATCAACGGCCAGAGTCTGAACGACCCGACCCAGGCGGTAGCGCAGCTTTCTGAATTCAAGAACGCGAGCCACCTGGATTTGGTCATCAAACGCGGCGGAAGGACCATGAACTTTGCCTATGACATCAGATAAATCAGAATCGAGGAATTCCATGAAAGCCAACAACGGACTACGCCGGCTCCAGCTCGCCGCCGGGCTCATGACCTTGATCGGGATCGCGGGACTCTTCGCGCTGCTCAGCCAGGACGCCCTCGCCCTCGACCCTCCCCGCCCGGGCGGCTTCCCTCCCGGCGCGCGCGGCATGAACAACCCCGCTAACCCATTCGCCAACACCTCGCCGGGTGCGGGCGGCAAGCGCGAGTACTACGATGAAGATGAAGACGAGGACTTCGGCGACGACAGCTTTCCTTCCTACCGGCCTCCGGCGGGTTCTACTGCTAGTGCAGGTTCGAACCGTGGCGGTAATTCCATGGGCGGTGGCGACGAAAGCGGCGGCGCGGGTGGAATCTCGATGGGCGGCAACACAGCGGGCCCGATCTCGAACAACAAGAAGAGCGCGCTCCGCATCGATAGCGAGACCGGCGAAGGCAGCAAGGAAACTGTCACTGATTTTAACTTCCCCGACGCGGACATCTTGGACATCGCCAAGACCCTCGGCAAGCTGACCGGCAAGAACTTTATTCTCGACAAGGATGTAAAGGGCCGCATCACGATCATCTCCAACTCCCAGATCACGGTCGCCGACGCCTGGAAGGCGTTTCTGACAGCGCTCGACATCAACGGCTTCGCCCTGATCCCGTCGGGCAATTTCATCCGGATCGCGCGTAATCGCGACGCGCGCGACAAACAGGTCAAGACTTACACCGGCGACTCCTCACCCGACACGGATGCGCTGATCACCCGCGTTTTCCCGCTCAAGTACATCCAGGCCGAAGAAGTGGCGCGCACGTTCCGCAGCTTTACCCCGCCCAACGCCCGCATTATCCCCTACGAGCAAACCAACACGGTGATCGTCACCGATACCGGCACGAACATCACGAAGTTGGCCAAGATGCTCGAGATCCTGGACATCGAAGGTTACGACGCCGGGATCGAAGTGATCCCGGTCAAGGTCGCCTCCGCCTCGGAGCTCGCGAAGCTGATCGACACCCTGATTCCGGGTACTGGCAACGCTCCCGGCGCCCCTGGCCGACCTAACTTCGGCGGCCGCGGCGGCTTCAGCGCCCGGCGCACCAAGGAAGGGGGGATCATTAACACGATCATCGCGGACGAACGCACCAATACGCTCATCGTGCACGCGAACGGCAAAGGCGCGGACCAAGTCCGCGAGCTCGTCGCGAAGCTCGACCAGACCCGCCCTAATAACGTGGGCGGCGGAAAGGTCCACGTCATCTATCTGCAATTCGCCGAGGCCGAGAAGGTGGCCAACACCTTGAACAGTCTCTCCTCGGGCTCAAGCAAGGGCGGCAGTTCTTCCCCCTCCGGCCCTCCTGGCGGCATCGGTATCAATCCGACGCAAGGCAACCTTTTCGAAGGCAATATCAAGATCTCGGCAGACGTCGCGACCAACGCGCTCGTTGTCACCGCGTCGCCCGCCGATTTCGACACCGTCCGGCGAGTCGTCTCGAAGCTCGACATCCTCCGCGACCAGGTCTACGTCGAAGCGGTCCTCATGGAGATCGCGCTCGACAAAGGCAACAAGTTCGCCGCAAACGTCATCAATCCTTCCTCCGGGCTGGCTTCGGTGCCGAGCAACGACCTCTTCAACTTCATCGCCAATCCCACTGGCGCCGCGGGCGGTGTCATCGGCTTCTCGGCCGGAGGCACGAAGCGGATCCCGATCGGCAATGGACAGTTCACCGAGGTTTCTAGCGTGCAGGGCTTGATCACCGCGATCCAGTCGAACACGAAAGCCAACGTGCTCGCTACACCCCAGATCATCGCGCTAGACAACACGGAGGCGACCTTTGACTCGTCCGAGAATATCCCAGTTCCGACTACCACTCAGGTCCAAGGCGCAGGCGTATCGCAGTCGGTTGGCAAGGAAAAGGTCGGCATCTCGATTACGATCAAGCCTCGGATCAACAAGTCGTCGAACTTCGTCCAACTCGAAGTCACAACCAAGCTCGGGGATGTCTCTGACCGTCCCGCGCCTCAGCAGCTGCAGGCGATCGCCGTCGGCACGACCGAACGCTCGGCCAAAACGACGGTCGTCGTCGGCGATTCCGATACGGCAGTCATCGGTGGACTGATGCGCGACAAGAAGAGCGAGAACACCCGGAAAGTTCCCATTCTGGGCGATATCCCCATCTTGGGTTGGCTTTTCAAATCAACCGAGTCCAATTCACAGAAGACGAACCTTCTGATCTTCCTCACCCCTCACATCGTGCGGCAATACGACAAGGTTCGCGCGATCCTAGACAAGAAGCTCCAGGAGCGCGACGAGTTCCTGGAAGAGAACGCCGCAGGCGACGACCCTCACCGCGCGCAACGCGACCGGATGATCCGCTCGCTCCCGAACATCGACGATTTAAAGAGGAAGCCTGATAACGCGGTAAGCATCGACGACGACGACACGGCACCAGCGGCCGTGCCCGTTCCCGCCAAGCCTCCGGCCGCTCCCGCTGGTCCAGTGAAATCCAGCAACGACGTCTCTCCTGGATACGTCACAGGCGACCAGCCGGGCTTCGACGTCGCGCCGATCCGCACGACGCAAGCCGCGCCCGCGCCGATTAAATACAAGCCGATCAAGAAGAAGAGAGGCGCGCTCTGATGGCCACCCAGGCTCTCAAACCCGCGCCGCAAAAAATCGGACAGATTCTTCTCCTTCATACTTCCTTAAAAGAGGAACAGCTCGAGGAGGCGCTTCGCATCCAGAAGGAGTCCGGTGGGCTCCTGGGCGAAATTCTCGTCAAGCGGAACATGATCGTTCCGTCCGAGATCCTGCGCGCGCTCTGCATACAGCTCGGCATCCCTTATGCCGACGATTTGAAAGTCGCCGAGATCGACCCCACGCTCGTTA